>JAUWPM010000005.1 GCA_030611585.1 Methanosarcinales archaeon
ATATATCCATAAGCGATGATAAGTGATATAGGAATGCCGAAAATTATGACTGTAAATACTCGTTGCATTTCCATGGATATTGGATGTAGGGAAGGCATTATAATCAATTTGTATCCAACATGCATCAAAGCGAGTAAGAGAGGAAGCAATACTATCATTACAAACATGCTTATTATCCTGATCAAATGTTTCTTTTTCATATTTTTATTCCCTTTCTTCTCCATTTTAGCCCTCCGCTTCTTTATGATTTGTACCATAAATAAAAAAGAAAAAAAAGAAAATTTTTGAAAGATTGTTTGTACCCGATATCCTTTTTAGTTAGAATATCAGTGCTGCCGTTGCATACTCACCGCTTCCTGAATAAGAGCGTACCATAAAGTAGAGTGTTCCGGAACCTGATGCAGGACCTGCTATCTCCTGTGCCCAACTGGAGTATCCGCGTGCATCGTAGCTGCTTGTTGTAGGTTGTGAGTTCCATTTGGTGTATAGGTCGAAGTCACTACCGTCAGGACCAGAGTTAAATGCATACCCCTTACCAGAACCACTAAGAGAATAGGTTGCTGTACTGCCGGACCCAGAAAGGCTGCCTGTTTTCCTACCACTGTTAGCGCCTGGGCTACCTGAAAGTGCCCAACACTTCCAGTTACCACTTCCCGACCATGAGCGCACCATTATATATAGTGTTCCTGAGCCGCTTGTTGTAAAGTATTCCAGGGATGTACCCGAGTAGCCTCTTGCATCATAGCTGCTTGTTGTAGGTGGAGAGCCCCATTTCGCATACAAATCGAAATCTGCATTTTCATTGCCTGCCATCATAACTGTAACGGTAGAATAGCCCGATACTGAGAAGGTGTAAGTGCTCCCGGAACCTGAAAGAGTTCCACTCTTGCTTGTTATTAAGTCTCCACCTGCTGATTCCTCATACTTGTAGTAGAGGGTATAGGGGCCTGTTGTGCTGCTTGAATATCCGCGAACTCTCAAGAAGTAATAGCCACTGTTGCCAATCGTATATTCTATCCGGAAATTTAAGCCCGAGCCACTATCATCGTCGTAAGTTAGTTGATTTTGATTTGAATCGTATAGGTAGCCGTAAGTATCGGTAGAGCCTTCCGTGTAGAAAATGTAGTCCTTGCCTGCCTGTGCGTAGAATCGAATGTAATCATTGTCGCCTGTAGGATCTATACTTCTTGACTGGGACTGAAGAGAAGAGGTTACGCTCATGGTACTGTATTGGTCAAAGCTGTTGTCCGGTTCATAACTGTCCCCAACAGGTGTTTTCCTTTGCCACAGCGTTGCTGTGGTATTCGGACCGTAAGTATCGTAATAATCCTCAGCGTGTTCGTTAGTCATATGTGGACATGTCCACTGCTGCCACGCGAAATTGTCTTTCAAATCTATCTTTGATAGATCCTTATCGAGAGCTTCATAGTTAAAAAAACTCTTCCAAAGGCTGTTTGGTGTAAATGTACTAATTATGTTCCAGCGCTGCATCGACATCTTCTATTTCTTCTGTTGCCGGTAAATTATAAGTCTTCTCCCACAGGTCATTCGTGGTTAGGTCCCATACCCAAAAATATACTTGCGTATACTCTCTCTGCCCACTTTCGTGCTCTGGTCGTATTCCTATCATAAATTCATGGTCTGCAGAACGCCACAGATAATCCTCTGTATAACCACCAAGCGCTGAGAGAAATGTTCTGAAAGCTCCCATGTCACCATTTCTCGTGATAACGATACAATTTTCTCCTCCTATGGGCCATTGATGAAGAACATGCCACTCTTTACCATTATCCTTTAAATTTGGAATACTATTCGTATAGCAAGCAACTCTTCCACAATCTACCTTTGTACCAAAGCGTTGGTAACCGGCGCAGGTCTCATTCTCTTTAATAGACATAGATTTGATAGAGGAGTGGATGAGTAGGTCTTGTTCAACAGGAGGGGTAGGTGGTCTTGGCATATCTTTTGGCGGTATATACTCCTTTGTACCTGGAGGTCTGTCATATTTTCCTATAAGTAGATTATGTTCTATTTCATCCGCCCAGGCATATTCTTTCATTTGAGTTTCGATTTCTTGTCGTAGTTTTGTTATGTTTTGATTATCGTTTTCCTTCGCCATTTTACTGTATGTAGGGCATTCAGATAGGGGTGTGCTCTGATACGGCTCTGGACATGAAGATATTATAGCATAGTTACCGGTGATGAATCCGTTCACTGTATCCAAAGGAAGTTCAAGCGTTTCTGCAATCTCTTCCTTGCTCCATCCTTCGCCATACAAATCCTTGATTTTACTGTATGTAGGGCACTCAGATGGGGATATGCTCTGGTTTGACTCTGGACATGGTGGTGGAGTGTAATTACCCTCAAGATATTTGTTCACAATGTCCAATGGGAATGCGAGTTCTTCTGCTATCTCTTCCTCGCTCCATCCTTCCTCATGCAATTCCGTAATCTTGTTGTATGACTCTTCAGGGCATACAGGCTGATGTTCAGAGATGGATGTGGTCTGCATCGCGGGTACACAGGATACTAATATTAACACTGCTAATGCTACGGTTGCTATTATTAGGTATTCTTTTTTCATCTTTTTTCCTTTTCACCTCCTAACTTTTTTGAGTATTTATAAAGCGCCCACCTCGGCGCTCACTAATCATATCGTTCAAACCCCTGATAAAACTACCGAAAACGTTCGGATTTTCCGAACAAACAGCAAAGGTTTATATATTATAATTGGATTCCCCACACCGCTACACCCGCTTATACCACTTAACGATCCTGAAAATAACGAACGAAAGAATCAGCGTCACGGCAACCCCGACAACTTTCATTTTTACGGGCGTTCTCCCTTCACGTTCTGCTGTTGCTTTTCCAGTTGCTTCTCCTGCTGGTGCTCCATTCACCGACACGTTCCAATCATGGAAGAAAACCTCCTCGAAAAACGATGCTATTTCCTCGTTCTCTACTATTACACCTGCTTCTCGGTTATGACCAGAATTTGCGTTCCAGTTCAGCGATGTTATAATCACTTTTTTACCATCCACGATTAACCCTTTATTGTGCACTTTTGCCAATCCCAAGCCGTCTAAATCAGCTAATTTCGCTTCTAAGTTTAAATTCTCTTCCCGCGCTACCTGCTCCAGCCATGCTACTGCTTCGTCATTGTCGTTCCACGCATCTACATTATAATCCCTGGAATCCAGCAGCACTTTCACTTCGCAGCCTCTTCTCGCTGCTTCTATCAGAGCAGTAATGAAAGTGTTTGGTTCTTCACCCCAGAATCTTCCTGTTGAGAACTGCTGCACGAAAATGCTTTCTTGTGCGCTCTGTATCGCACCTAAGATCGTTTCGTTACTCAACGCGGTATCGGGAGCCAAAACGGGAATCACCGTGAAATTGCCGGTTACGGTCCGCGGCTCGAAAACAGGCACGTAAGAGCCTTGCGGTATCGCTCTGGTTATGATGTTTGTTTCTAAACCCTTCCCCTCGAGCGCGAATTCTTCACCGCGGTAGAAATCCTCAAGAAATACTTCGGTGAAATAATCCGCCACTTCTTCGTTTCTTAGCACGATGCCCCAGCCACGGTTTCCAAACGAGTTGTTAGTGGGGACTCCCGTAGTTTTCCAGTTTTCCGTCATTACTACGGCTGTCTCGTTGTCAATGATTGCGTATTTGGCATGATTTATGAATGGGTCGTCTGCAAAACGAACTTCCCCTCCGCTTTTGGCTATCGTTTCCGCAATGTACCGTTCTTCATCCGTGATACCACCAACAGGAGTGCCTTCAAGCAATAACTGCACGTTCACGCCCCGATTTAAAGCATCTACGAGAATGTCCATGAGGTACGGATTGTCAAACTGGTACAGGTTGATGCACAACGAGGAGGACGCATTGTTAAGTTCTCTTTGCAAGACGCTGAAACTACAATCCGGCGATACAAAAGCGGTAGCAGCATCGCCATAGCAGAAGAATTTATCCGGTGCGTGATAAGACGCACCAAAAGGAAGAACAAGCCAGTCGTCGCACTGATTCGTGTCTTGCACGCCCTTTCGTATGAGAATCATCCCCTCTCTTGGCTTTCCCAACGGCTCATCACGCCAGCCCTCTCCTTCGTACGAGGAATCACCGTATAGCACGACGTCCACTTCTCGCCCATTCTCATCTTGCAGTATCACTTCGTCACCGGTATTGCGCAACACAAAGGCTCTTCCCACTGTTTGCATTTGGCTAACCTTAGGATCAGAGTCCGAGCCGTATTCGAAATCAGGAACGATAGCTTCTCTTGTTACGGCGCTCCTTTGCGCTACTACGAATGCAGAAGCGTTTCTCGTAACGTAGACCGTTTGATCTGGAACAACGTCAAAAGGAGGGAAGATGATTGTTCCTTCGTTATCCGTTATGCTCCAGCCTTCGATATTTACCGAACGAGCGCAGGGATTGGTTATTGCAACGTACTCATCAGGCTCGTTTCTCGTTGCTGTGTTCGGGTAGATCTCGGTGATTAGCACATGCGTGCCCTCATCTGAGGAGGGATGGGCAACGGCTTCGGGTGTTACAGGTGGAAGAAGAGCGAGTAGCAACAGAGAGGCGAGTATGAGTATGAGCAATAACGCTGTAAAATTCGTTTTAAGTGATGTTTCTATTGTCTTCCCTGAAACCCCAAACACTCTTTCATTCACTTCCCTGCCTCCTGCGCTTTATGATATAAATATCCGCATTCTCTCTGTATTTTTGAGTGAACTCGGCTTTTGCCCATTGCGATTTGACGAATTCTGTCATAATTGTACTATTTCTCACATGCCGGATATTTTATATAACGTTTTCGGGGTATGTGAAGTCGCCGAAGGCGATTTGGGTGAGCCCAAAGCGCGAACCGCGTACACCGTGTTGTGCAAACCCACAGGGTCGGAGCGATAGCGGAGAGTGCCTAACCCACCAACCCCTAATCTTTTGTTTCATTTTCAATCAATACCTTCCAGAACTTTCTGAATTAACGGCTTAATTGGTGGTAGATCACTATTTATCACTTCCCATACAATCTCCAGATCAATGCCAAAATATTCGTGGATGAGTTTATCTCTCATTCCTGCCATCCTTTTCCAGGGAATTTTGGAATATTTTTCTCTAAAACTATCAGGTATTCTCTTTGTTGCCTCTCCGATGACTTCTAAACTCCTTACGACAGCATTTATTGTTTTCTTGTCTTTGACAAAATCATCAAATTGCATTCCGGTTGTAAAATCCTCTACCTCTCCAAGAGCTTCGAGAATGTCCTGAATATAATCCCCTAACTCTCTCTTCTTCATAGGAATGCAACCTCCCTCAGGATATGTTTTCCAATTCTTGGTTTAAGAGCTTTTTTAGACACAAGGTCTACTTTCCTTCCTATAAGGTCGCTAAGGTACTCTTCAAGCTCAAGAAACATAAATATCCCAATAGGCTCCTTAAATTCAACCAATATGTCTACATCACTTGTTTCCTTATCCTCGCCTCGCACGATAGAACCGAAGATGCCTATTTCTTTAACCTTAAACTGCTTTGTCAAAACTACCTTATTTTCGTTCAATATTTTTTCTATCGTCCCAAGCATTTTTCTTTCTCGCCTCATCAGATCTCCTCCTTCAAATTATTATATAGTTCGTGCTTTTTAAATGGGCTCTGGCATTTCGCATATTGCCTTGTATCAGACTGCCAATCTTCATTTTCTATTTTCAAGCCGCTCGAACAACCGATCAACAATCCTTTCGGTAACGTCAATACCGCACGCACGGTTTATGCCTTTCCCTGATGGCGTTCCGTTAATCTCAAGCAGAAACAGTCCTTCGTCACCTTCTATCAGATCAATACCCGCGAAATCCGCGCCGACAGCTTTTGTAGCGCGTACTGCGAGTTCTTGCATCTCTGCGGTTAGCTCGCACTTAACCGGCGTGCCGCCCTGACTCAAATTGCTCACGAATGAATCCACCTGTGAAACCCGATAGATGGCGCCGACCGCCTCGTCACCAACCACAAAAACACGAATGTCTCGCCCCGGATTGGGCACGAACTGCTGTAAATACAGCACGTCTCTTTCTTTCAGTAACGCTGTGAGTGTTGGCTTTAAATCGGGCTGCGAACTTTCGAGTTTGAGTATTCCTTTACCCTGACTGCCGAAGATCGGCTTTGCTATTGCAGTTCCAAATTCTTCGATTGCATTCAGCGCAACGTCTAATTCGGAAGTAATCGTAGTGCGAGGGATAGGCAAGTGTGCAAGTTTAAAAAGGTAAAATGAGAAGAATTTGTTTGCTGCGTTCTGGATTGCCTCTGAACGATTCATAAGAGGTATGGATTTTTCAAATTGACGAAGCAAATCGAACTTAAACGAAATCTGCTCTAAGGAGAAGCTGATGCCAACGTCTCTGACAATAATAGCGTCTAACTCCACATCAGTTAAATCAGCGTTAAAAATAGAAAAATCAGCAGTTGAGATAGAAGCGCTTAGCGTTGAGAGGTTCAGCGGTACGGCTTTCGCTCCTCGTTTCTCTATGTTCTTTACGAATGCTTGGGCAGTCCAGTCCTCAGGATCGGTGAGGACTACACATATTTTTGTAGATTTTGTATTTTGGTTTTGGTTATGCATTTTGATTTTTTTTACTAGCATTCCTTATTTCAAAACCCCCGCCGATTCATGCTCAGGTTGACCCCGAAGCTTTCTTCTTAGTTTGAATTTTATCGTAAATTAATTCAATCATTTCCTCTCCAGACTTATCCTTATTCTCCCCTGATTTCAATTCTTCTTCAATAATAGCAAATGTTTCTTTCCTATCCTCTGTCCTTCCTTCATCAAAGAAGCAACGGATAATTTTTCTGAAAATTTCTATTATGTCTGATCTGAGTCGGTAGTCTGAATAATAATACTCTTCGTAGATGTTTAGCTTGCCGTATTCTTCATTAACTTTTAGGTCGTAGGTTATGCCGTTGGTGGTTTCTATAATTGCTTTTTTCTTCTTCGCACTCACCATTATTTTCACTGAGTTTTTATCCTTAATGATGCTGATGGTTTTGCTGTCATCGTCTTTATGGATTTCTACATCTTCCACCCAGCCAATATTGAGATCATCCCTGAGGAACCTTAGGATTCTCTCGCGATCGCTTCCCGTGGCATTGTCCCAACTAAACAAATACACTCTTTTATTTATCTTCTTATTTTCATCCCCATGAACAATACTTGATCTCAAGCCGTAAACGTCTTGCATAAATTTATAAATCTCAGTTATTTCCTCTTTTGAATCTTCAACCAAGAATCCTGATTTCAATCCAATTTCCATTCCAATATTGTTTTGCATTGTTCCAAATAAAGCTTCAAATGCAATAACATAGTCAATTATGTTGTCCTCAAATCTCTTTTTCCCGTATGCCAAATCGAATCTTTCAAGAGCAATGAACATCCTTCTATCATCGGTAAATCTTAATGATTTTTTATAAAACTCTGTGAAGCCTTTAGCCTCCTCTCTTTCCAAAATATAGTTTCTATCTTCTGGAATCCACCTATCACACAAATTATAGTGAATACCTTGCCCAGCATTAGCCCAAAAAGGCACTTGAAAATTTTCAAGTGGATTATGGAAGTCGCCATCTTTAAAAAGCCTCAAAAGTGCAACAATTTCAATAAATTTCTTTTCACAAGAAGCAGTCGCATTTTGGTGTGCACTATAAGTCCATTCATCGGCATCTTGTGGTTTTCTAAATTCGTTTTCATCGTATCGATATTCCAGTGTGAATTGAATATCATCGCGTTTTTTCAATGTATTACCACTCATCCATTTATTTATAATTGAAAGCTCTCCTTGGGATATTCTCCGAATTTTAATTCCATCATCAAGTACCAGTTCATCAGTTTCCAAATAGAATTTCTTTAGCAGGCATAAAGCCATGATATGATTTTTTCCGTATAATTTCTCTTCAAATCTTTTGTATAATCCCTTAAATATAGTCTCATCAAATTCTAAATCTTTTTTCAAATTGCAATAGGCGTTCAAAAAGTAGGGTAGATCAGTCCATTTAAATTCTTGTTTACTTAATGCGTTCTCTACTTCTGCTGGAGGCACCAGACCCATTTTAATCCTGAATTGATGAATATCATCGTGTTTTTTCGATTTAAAGTCGAATTGGAATGAAGGTATCTTATTCACCAAATCGCAGACATAGGCAAATTCTTTAGTTTCCTCTATTTCTTCTATTTTTGAATATATTCGACCACTTATTTTATCGTTCAGCAAAAACGAAATTGGAGGAATATTATTGATATCAACTTCGATATTCAAATCTTCAACATATTCAAATCCGCTCCTGTCTAAAATACTTAATGCTTTTCTAACCAGTTCTTTCATGCCCACGTAAAGTTCCGCATTCTTAAATCTCATTTAGATAACCTTCTTATCTTCTTCGTAAATAAGATAAACTATCCTAATGTATAAATGTTATCGATTGATAAAAAATAAAAAAGTCATGAAACACGACTAATAAGTTTTAAAAATCCTGTCTATCTTAAGGACAACAAACAATCAACGGCACCGTTGCTTTTCCTTGCGACTCTTCTCTCTCTTTTAAATGCGCCTCGTGATCACCGCAGATAACCAGCATTCCGTTCCGTTCGCCAACCGCCTTTGCGATTGCACTCATATTCTCGTTTGTTACCCGTGCCGCAACACGTAAATCCCAGCCTCGATGTGCAAACCGGTCAATGGCACGGAGATGCGAAAACACGAACCGTACCTCCTCATGCTTTTTTAACACGGAAATGGTGTGAGTCTTTATTAACTCGTCGTATTCAATAATATCTTCTCGATCGTCAACCGGGAATACATAGCTTATTCTGCCTGCAAGCGGTTTTGTACCAGCCGTTTCGAGTACTACGGCTGTTGGCTTGCCTGCATCGTCAAGTATCTCCAGAATGGAGTTCACTTTCGATTTGCCCACGTCTTCACTCGTGATAATCCCGTGCGATTCGGGTTCCAACCCGGTGAGAATAGAAGCAATTGCCGGTGTTGTATGATTGCTTACCGTTTCGCATTCGAACAAAAGACCGTCATTGCGTTCGGCAAGCTCGTGAAGCACCGCTAATTCATCTGCGAAATCGGAATAAACCTGATAATCGAGACTGTCTATCACCACCAATACCACCACCTGCGGATTGCGAGTATGCGCGAATTTAAGTATCTGCTCTACTGGCAGCACTCGTGAAGTCAGGGGAATGCCGAAAAACTCCGCCAACGTAGGCGCTATGTCTAAGAGTGAGAGAGATTGCATAAAAGACATTCGGTGCTTATCACGTATAAATTTTTTGAGTTTGCGATTGCGATGAAAACGAAAGACATCTAAGTGGTGCCACCTACATTTCGCCTATAAGCTAAAATTTCAAAAAGGTGCGGAAAAAATGGAAATGATAGAAGATAAAAATAAAGGGCATGGTAAAGGCAAGGCAATAATAAGCATCGCACTGGCAGCGATTATATTCGCTTCGATCTTCGGTGCGCTGGCACCGACTGCCGCAAGAGATAGCGCGGGCGCAATAGAGAGAGGTGATGTCGTTTACTGTGGTGAACGCGGTCTTGATGTTTCCGACGTGATGGATGGTGGAACTATCCTCTATGGTATGAAGGATTCTACCGCGGATGGCGGGCTCATAACAGTCGCTGATGTTACCGATTTTGTCGTGTTAAGTACGTATAAACTGGGTCCCTACAATAAAACGAGTAGGGAAGGAACCGTTGCTGATATATTTATTGATGAACCGGAAATCACTGCTGATGTGTTCATTGAAGGCACTAACTGTTCTATTGTAGATAAAACGATACCGCGCAGAACGAATCTGACAGTTCATATCGCGCCGAACTTCGGTGGTCTCATGAAGAATGCTGCCGACGGAAGTTGGAGTAAAGTCAAACTAAGATTGTACGACCCTAATGGTGTTGTGAGGTCGACATCGATAGAAGCGGATGCTTCAGAAATAACGGTAGGCCCAACCGCAGGTTTGAATGATGTGGCTTGGGAAGAATTGTCCACCGACTGGTGGGATATCGGTGTGTGGAAAGTGAAGATAACAACAGACAAAGGTACCTGTAACGATGTTGACGTAAGTTCCCCGTACTATGAGTTCACGATCCGTCGTGAGGAGCTTTCAATAGAGGCTGAAGAAGCAGCAGTTGACCAAGGCGAGAACATTAATTTAACAGTTACTGGAAATCCGCTTACGTATTATTACATGGTCGTCACCCATGTGGATACTGATAATCCACCAGAGATAGAAGATACGTATGACGTTAAGGTATTAGACACGTGGGGAGAGGCGTATCCGGCAACGGGAACACCTAATCTGGCAGCGTGGATAAAAACCGGCAGTGATTGCACTGCTAATGTTACGATTAATACAACGTTTGCAGCGGAAAGGCCATACAGGATAAAGGTGTACGATACGATATATCCTGTTGTTCCTGATTTTGTTCCTGATGATGGAGTTGAAGAATATGACGACGATCGCGTAGATGTCTGGGTTGGCACACATGAAACGCCATACGAAGATGAATGGAACCAGACTTTTGGTGGATCTGAAAGGGATAGAGCCTACGCTGTCCAGCAGACCACAGACGGGGGCTATATCCTTGGAGGATATACGCGGTCGTATGGTGCTGGTCGAGGAGATTTCTGGTTGGTGAAGACCAATTCTAACGGTACTGAACAGTGGAACCAGACCTACGGTGGACCCGACGACGAGGAGGCATGGGATGTCCAGCAGACCGCAGACGGTGGTTATATCCTCGCGGGATATACGCAGTCGTACGTTGCTGGTTGGGATAGTGATTTCTGGCTGGTGAAGACAGATTCTGGCGGAAACGAACAGTGGAACAACACCTTTGGTGGATTTGGCTGGGATGAGGCGTATTCCGTCCAGCAGACAGCAGATGGTGGCTACATCATTGCGGGAGGAACAGATTCGTACGGCTCGTGGGATGCTTGGCTGGTAAAGACCGATTCAAACGGTAATGAGCAGTGGAACCAAACATTTGGTGGACCTGACGATGAAAGGGCATGCACCGTCCAGCAGACAACAGACGGCGGCTATATCCTTGCTGGATCTATTCACAATGAGTGGGATCTTGATTCTTGGTTAGTGAAGACCGATTCTGGCGGGAACGAGCTATGGAATCAGACCCTTAGTGCGTCCGGCGGTGAGGAGGGAGAGGCTGCCCAACAGACTCTGGAACCTTTGCCGACACCTACACCTAAACCAAGACCAGGAGGCTGCAGCGATGAAGAGACATGGGCGGTTCAGCAGACCGCAGACGGCGGCTATATCCTCGCTGGATGGACGAATTGGTACGGCGAGAGTGAGGAAGATTTCTGGCTGGTAAAGACTGATTCTAACGGTACTAAGCTTTGGGATAAGACTTTTGGTGGACCTTACAGAGATGAAGCGTACGATGTTCAGCAAACCGTTGATGGTGGTTTTATCCTTGCCGGAGGCACGTCGCCGTACGATGTTGGCGGTGCTGATTTCTGGCTGGTGAAGACTGATTCTAATGGCACCGAGCAATGGAATAAGACCTTTGGCAGTACGGGTAATGATGAGGCGTACGCCGCGCAGCAGACAGCGGACGGCGGTTACATCCTTGCGGGATATACGAGTTCGTATGGTGCTGGCTCTTATGATGCATGGCTGGTAAAGGTAGAAAGAGAAGAACCAAGGCCTCATGCTTTATTCACGTACACGCCAAAGAATCCTTTTACAAATCAACTGATAACATTTGACGCTTCTTCAAGCTATGATCCATATGGAACCATCACGAATTACGAATGGAACTTCGGTGACGGGAACATAACAAACACAACGGAAAAGGTGATAACTCATTCCTACGTGTTAGAAGGTGATTACACCGTGAATTTAACAGTAACGAATAGTACAGGGGCAAAGGATTCAACGAGCAAAGTAGTGAGTGTTATATCTCCTGCGGGGAATTGGAATAGGACTTTTGGTGGTCCCGGGTATGAGTCGGCAGATGCAGTCCAGCAAACGGCAGATGGAGGTTATATCCTTGTCGGGACTAACTCGTACGGCGCCGGGATGGAATTTGATGATGTTTGGCTGGTGAAAACTGACCTGTACGGGAACGAATTATGGAACCGAACCTTTGGCAGTCCAGGGATGGATAGAGCATACTCTATCCAGCAGACAGAAGATGGTGGCTATATTTTTGCAGGAATGTTTGATTGGAATTATTTCTGGCTGGTGAAGACCGATTCCAACGGTACTGAATTATGGAACAGGACCTTTGGTGGAGGCGAGGCATGGGATGTCCAACAAAACGCTGATGGCTTTATCGGCATTGGAATTGATTTCGGTGCAGGTGATGCTGATTTTGGGCTGGTGAAGACTGATTCTAATGGTACAGAGCAATGGAATAAGACCTTTGGCGGATTAGATAATGAGTGGGCATGCTCAGGTCAACAGACGTCAGATGGGGGCTATATCCTTACTGGATGCACGTTTTCGTATGGTGATGGGAATGGTGATTTTTGGCTGGTGAAAGCTGATTCAACTGGTACCGAACAATGGAACAAGACCTTTGGTGGTCCTGAATGGGATTGGGCATTCTCTACTCAGCAAACCGCTGACGGGGGCTTTATCCTTACAGGGTTCACCGAGTCGTACGGGACTGGTTCCTCTGATGTTTGGTTGATAAAAACAGATCCCAACGGGAATGAAGAATGGAACAAGACCTTTGGCGGAGCTGAGCCAGATGCAAGTTATTCTGTTGTGCAGACCTCTTCCGGCCAGTATATTGTCACTGGAGGAACAGAGTCGTATGGTGCAGGAGGTAGGGATGTTTGGTTAATTAAGACGGATGATATCGGCACCGAAATGTGGAACAAGACCTTGGGTGGATCAAACTTAGATGAGGCATACTCCGTCCAACAGACTGCTGACGGGGGCTACGTCCTTGCAGGAGTTACTGAATCATACGGTGCTGGCGGTGCTGATTTCTGGCTGATAAAGGTAAGAGGCGAGGGACAGACAGTATCAATCTTTGACACAGGCTCGCCAGCCAATCCATATCCCTCCATTTCCGGTAAACACAACGGCACAATAATGCCCTCGTGTAACATCAGCGTTAGCAAACTTTACACATATTCATGCGCAGGCACAGGCGGACATACCGAGTCTATCGAATTATTTGAAAACGATACATTGATTGCAGACGGCACATGGAACGGCTACACAGGCGATTGGCATAACATAACGATACATAACGTAACAGATGGAACTCCTTATGTCACGCTATTGAAAAATCAGGAATACCGTTACGTCATAAAAACGGGCTCGTATCCGCAGATCATCCATGCAGAAAGCAAGGACGTAACCGGTGGAACAATCACGTGCACTTCATTTGAGGATGCAAATGGGAAAGTTCATTATGACTGGATTCCTGCGATAAGACTGTGGACAGAATAAAAGTTTCTTTGATTAAACTTTCTTTCTAAGAAAGTTTTGGGTTGATAAGTCAAACCTTTTAGAAAAAGGTTTAATCCAAAACTAAGTTCTTTTTGTAAAGCTTTTCTTCTGAAGAAAAGGTTTGATTTGACCCCCTTATTGATAGAGCTCTTTTCTTCTCGCCTCCAGCATATCTATCTCACGCCCAATGTATTCGGCAGCCGTAATAATGCTTACATCGTTCTCCGCTGCACATTCGTACACCTCCGCTATCCGCTCCTTATACTTCAGGTCGCGCATGAAATGATGCTCGACTAAAATGCTCTTTACTGAGGTCTCCTTTATTATCCGGTTTATATTCTCGATTGACAATGCCAAACTCTTCCGGGAATACCGGAAGCCGAGCATATAAGTCATCGGACCGTCCAGTATCAGGAGGTCGGGATTTTCCTGAAGGATGAATTCCGCCTGATCCGCTACCGAGGGCCCTTCCACATCGCTTGTAAACACCATCTTCTCACCGCCGCATGAGATGCTTACCTCCACCACGTAGCCCAGTTTGGGGTTCGTGCCGTGATAAACGGGTGGTGAGAATTTTATGATTGTCGCGCCGTGTTTGAATTCATTCCCATCTGCGAAATCTATGGATTTTGGTAGTTCGTCGAGCTTATCCAGGAAATGAGATGCACGCCCCGCTTGGCTCTTGTTTATACTATCCTTTGGATGCTTCAGGTACACGATCTTGCCTTCGTATAGCTCCGGCTCTTCCGGGTCGTAGTGGTCGTAATGGTAATGCGTAACTATAAGGACGTCACTTCGAGCTGCGTGTTCCTTTATATCAGTCCATAGCTCGCTCAGCCTTTGCTCCTCTATCGGATGTGGCGTTAACCCATATCTACTTGGTGCTAACGATACGCCTGGATCTATTAGCACTGCCAGGTCATCGGTCTCCACGAAAGTAGCCATAGACCGCACACCAAAGCTATCAAACGCCAGAAGCTTTACATTGAGCATTTCACTTTCACCACCTCTATGACAAAATAGAAAGCTTTACCAAAGAAACTTTTCTTTTTGCGCAGCAAAACAGCGCAAAAGTAAGTAATAAGTATACTCTAAAACCGTATCTCATCCATCAACAGCCGAATGTGCTCGCCTATTTCATGGTATTTGCGATGTCTCCTCGTAGGCCAGTATGACGGGATAACCTTAACACATTTACCCAAAATATTCACTTCTAACACGTTTCCTGCTACTTCGGTTACCGTCGTCCCCCTCCCCAAATCCATGGAATCCGGCATGTGCACATCCCATAGCTTGCATAAGCGTAAAAAACCTTGGAGCGCAGTCCGACCTAATAAAACGACACCGTCGGGCTTTATGTACCCTATTTCCCGTTTAAGGTACCGTCCCGCACAAAGCTTGATAACGCTTGCACTCGGCGCTGTGTTCCGTCCGTCTCGCGCCGAGGGACACTTCACCGTCGGCAGGAGATAGAAACCCGCATCATTAAAATCTCTTATAGAATTGAGTTCATAACCCATATCGCGTAAGATTCCGAATATCCGGTTTCGCAAGCGATCATTTGAATTCTCATTATAGAAGTAGAACTGAAGATTCAGCGGCGGCGCTTCGGAAACGAAAAGGAGCTTCACGTTTTGCGGCTCTAACGTTGGCACCCGCGCGTCCGGGCATCTAACTCCAGAAAGGCCATTTTCACTGCATTTCGTACAACGCTTTATTTCCTCTTCAAGTTCGTTCCAACTCATAGCACTATTAGACCGTTATCGCTCGTATTTTACTCTATACTTTTTGCTCTAAACATTTTCTTGGAGTTTTTCGTGCAAATTATTTTCGCAGTGTTGTTTTTCTTTTAGCACAGGTTTTCTTTTTGTGAAAAAGAAAAAGTGTAATGGAAATCGTCGTATTGAGATTAGGACACCGCTTGGAACGCGATAAACGGGTAACAACGCATGTCGGCTTAGTCGGACGCGCATTAGGCGCACGAGGCATGCTGCTCGCGGCTGATGACAAAAGCGTGGAGCGAAGCATAAAACGAGTTACGAAACGGTGGGGTGGTGATTTCTTTGTCAAAACCGGTGTCTCGTGGAGCGAAGCGATAAAGAACTGGAAGCAAGAAGGCGGAAAAGTGTGTCACCTGACGATGTACGGTGAGAACCTCCTTGACGTGATCGGTGAGATACGCGAGGACGCGAAGAATGAAAAAGCACGTATAATGGTTGTAGTAGGTGCGGAAAAAGTCCCTTACGAGGTTTTTGAAGCTGCGGACTGGAACGTTGCGGTAGGCAATCAACCGCATTCGGAGATAGCGGCTTTAGCGCTTTTTCTCGATTACTTGCAACAAGGTAAGGAATTAAAAGCTCTATTTGAGCACGCAGAGATAGAAATAGTGCCAACGAGGAAGGGTAAAAAAGTAAAAATAGGGGATGGGGAATAGGGTATATGCGCATTAAGCGGATTAGAGGCTTGGTTTTTTAGCGGTTTTGGTCTTTTGGTTATCTAACTATCTAAACCGCTAAACCGCTATTTGGCTGCTTGGCTATTGGCTAATTAGCCCACTTCCACTCCCTCGCCCTCTTCACTCGACTTCCTCGCAGCAGGCAATCGCTTCAACTCTTCCGGCACTTTCACTCGCACCATGTTCGTAGAACGAACGTGATAGCTGGGATTTCCAGTCATCGGGTCGTAATCTTCGGTGCGAATAATGCTGCTGATCACCGTCTTAAATTTCAATATCGTGCCATCTTCCAGCGTATATTCATTCCAATCCTCTCGTACCGTCTCAAAGTCCATATCCATCGCTTTTACTTCCCTACCATTTGGCAAACGCACTTTCATATTCTTCTCCTCTCTCTTATTCTTACTTTTACTCTTACTCATACTTTTACTCATTACTCTATTCTGCTTATTTATCTAAAACCTCAAGAATAAGAAGGTTACATCACTCTTTTTCAAGTACGGTTATGTAGCGGCTTAAACTTTTATGTACCCGGTACGTATACTTTTCGAGTAGCTGGAAACCGTGCTTACGGTAAATATAAAGAAAAGAGGGGGAATTCGAGACAATAACCGCTTTCCTTCCGGGTTTAAGTACACGATGTATTTCATCCAAAGCATCCTGGTACAGGTACAGCCGTTCCATGAATACGGGGCGAGATTTGGCAATACGGGTGCCTCCTGACCGGGATACTAAGGATGACCTGCCGTAAGGCATGTCTGTCGCAATGGCATCAACGCTGTTGTCCTCCAAAGGCATCTCGGTGACGTCACTTACGATTACATCTCCGGTCAGTCCGAAAAATTTCAAGTTCTCCTTTGTTCCTTTCACCATCTTATCCTGCACGTCAGCACCTATTATCCTCGCTCCTATCATACCTGCCTCTATCAATATCCCACCGGTGCCACAGAACGGATCGAGAAAGAGCTCGTTATCTTTTACGCCGCTTAGATTGACCAGCGCACGCGCGATCTTCGGCATTATAACGCCCGGCGAGAAAAATGGTCTCAAATGCGGCTTCTTTCCCTCAAATTGCTTTTTATCCACTGAATGTAACAACAGACAGAAAAAGCAAGTCTGTGCCGTTAGCAAGAGAACAAACGTTTTAGATGGTTTTTCAAGGTTCACGGTATACCCTTTTCTTTTTATGCACGCTCCCACTATCACTGGTAAATCTTTCCTTCTCGAATACAAGCTGCTTTTATGCGTAACCCGGGCACGCACCGCGAATGTATCCCCCTTTTTCATAACCGCGCCCAAATCCGCGTTTTCAACGATTTTTACGATCCCCGTTTCATCTAACTTGCTCATGCCTCTCACGTCATATATGCCGTGCGTCATCCCCAATCGCTTCGATAAAATATCGAGAAGCTTACTTTCTGGTGAGAGTTGTGCGTCAATCACTAATAGCCTATCTGAGAACATCTGCTCCTCGTACGCAACACGCAACGCATCTAAGCATGCGAAAACCTCTGCCTTTGGCAGTGTTTCGTGCTCGCCTGAGAGTTCAAAAGCAAGTTGCATTTTAAATCTTAAAAAGAATAAGCGTTTATGTTACATACATATTGAAATTAATAAGATGAGAGTGGTTAAAAATGAAGCGAGAGATAGTAATTGAGGACCTTAGGCATGGTACAGAGCTTTTGAAGCGTGGTTTTGCTGCTCTGCAGAAGGGCGGCGTGATAATGGACGTAACGAATGCCGAGCAAGCGAAAGTGGCGGAGGATGCAGGTGCTATTGCGGTTATGGCGCTGCACGCCGTTCCTGCGGATATACGGAAAGCAGGGGGTGTAGCACGAATGGCGGACCCTGCGGTCATCTCAGAAATCATTGATACGGTTACTATACCCGTGATGGCAAAATGTCGTATAGGGCATTTTGTGGAAGCGGAGATACTGGAAGCGCTGGGTGTAGACATGATTGACGAATCAGAGGTTCTAACGCCGGTGGATACGCACCACGTGGATAAAAGAGAGTTTACCGTGCCTTTCGTTTGCGGTGCACGTGATTTAGGTGAGGCATTGCGCAGAATAGAGGAAGGAGCGGCGATGGTAAGGACGAAAGGGGAAGCAGGAACGGGTGACGTGAAGGAAGCGGTTCGGCACATGAAATTGATTATGGGTGAGATACGAGCGCTCAGGGGTAAGAACGAAGAGGAGCTGAAAGACGTTGCGAAAGAGTTGAAAGTATCCCTTGAAGTGGTGCAGGAGACGGCAGAATTACAGCGATTGCCCGTAGTGAACTTCGCAGCCGGCGGAGTAGCAACACCTGCGGATGCCGCACTCATGATGCAGCTTGGTGCAGACGGAGTCTTCGTTGGTTCCGGCGTATTCAAGTCGGAGACGCCAGCCAGAATGGCTTCTGCAATTGTGGATGCGGTGAACAACTACGACGATGCGAAGAAGCTGGCAGAACTATCTAAAGGGCTGGGAACGCCGATGAAAGGTATTGACGTGAGTACTCTGGCAGAAGAGGAGCTGTTGCAGGTGCGAGGGTGGTAGTGGAGATTTTTTCTAAATTGAGTTCTCATAACGTCAGATATTTCAGGATATTTTATTGAACGTGCAAGGGAATTGAGTGAAGATTTTCCAAAGATCGCTTACAAACTGCATGACGTAACAAAAATACCTTTCCCCACAGAAAAGGCAGATATAATCTATTTAAGGTTTCTACTAACCCACATGCCTGACCCAAAAAGAAGTATCTTAGATTGGAGTACTCAATTAAGTAATGATGGGTTGCTTTTCATTGAAGAAACAGAAGACTTATTGAGGTGCTTCAGGAGGTTATGGAACTACCGGAGTTCGTAACTTGTTTTAAAATATTTAGAAGGATAAATGTATATGCTGAAAAATAGCAAGATATGATATAATATAATGCCATGCTATTAAAAACGCTCACACTGCGGAATTACCGGAAGTATAAGGATGCGTCCGTTGAGTTCCCAGATGGCGTTATCGGCATTATCGGTCTGAACGGCGTAGGGAAGACGACGCTAATAGAGGCGATAGGCTGGGCTTTATTCGGCCATCACGCAGCGCGTACCACGAAAGAACTGATAAAACGGGACGGTGCATCGCAGCATGAGCCGTGCAGTGCTGCCCTGGAATTCGAGCTGGAAGGCGATGGGTACTGCGTAGTGCGGGAGATGGTAGGCAAGAATTTAGTGCCAAAAGCGAGCCTCAAGATCAATGGAAAGCTCATAACGAACAATTCCGATGAGGTTACCGCAGTGATAACGGATAAAATCGGCATGGATTACCTGTCTTTCTTCACTTCGGTTTTCGCACGGCAGAAGGAGTTGAACGCACTCTCAATTATGAAAGCTGCGGAGCGTAAGAAGCTTGTGCTTCGTATGCTCGGCATAGAACGGATAGAAAAGAGCATACAGGCGATACGAGAAGATAAGCGCGGTAAAGAGAAGCGGATAGAGGGAATAAAAACGGCGACCGTGGATAAAGAGGGCAGGAAGAAGATAGACGTGCTGAGTAGCAAACAGGAAGAACTAAAGAAAGCACAAGAGGAACTTTTACCGGTTATAAAAGAGATTGAAGCCGCTACTAAACAGAAAGAGAAGGAGGTGGGGGACGCTAAAGAAGCATTGGCAATCGCTACGAGAAACTATGAGAGCTACGTGGCGTTGAACACTAAACTGAGCGAGCGGAGAAGTGATGCGGAGAATGCGAGGAAGAGAAGGGAAGAGAAAGAGAAAGAGCTTGCGGATTTGCTCGTGAAGAAGAAGCGGCTGGAAGAGATTGCGGATAACGAAGCACGCTATTTCCAGTTTCGAGAGCGGAAAGGGGAGCTGGAAGAACGGAGAGAGAAATACCAGCGAAAACAGGAATTAGCGAACCGAGCGGAGAAAATCTCAGAGGAACTCCGGAAGCGTGCGAAGAGCATAAGTAAGTTGAAGGCACAGCGAACGGAATTTGAAGGCGTGGAGGAGCAGGTGGACGCGGTAAAGCGGGAAATCGAAGCGATACAGAAACAGAAGGAGCGGATACATGCTTCGCTCGGCGCTTTGAAATCTCAGGTCGTACAGACGAAGAAAGAGATAGATGAGCGTACTAAGAAGAAGCAGAGAATAGAGGATTTGGGCTCTGAGGGCGAATGTCCGTTGTGCGAACGGAAATTAGGAACGCATTATGAATGGTTACTGACAAAGCTCCAGGAGGAGCTGCAAACCAAAAAGGGAGACCTTCAATCGGTTTTTACCGAGTACAAACTTAAGAAAGGGGAACGTGCTTCTCAGGAACGTGCGGAGGAGAAGCTCGTACAGAAGAGTAAAGAGCTGGAAAAGCGTGTGACGGAGAAGCGTGGATTGGATACGCGAATTGTGCATGAAGAGCGTGAGTTAGAGCGATGGCAGACGGAATTGGAATTAATAAAAACCGATTTGACGCCCATCCGGGATGCGGAATTCGATGCTAATGCTTACAAGGACGTTATTGCCACGCTCACGAAGCTTGAAGTGGTTTATAGGAAGATACTGGGGTTACGAGCAGAGATAGGACGGATTGAAGACGTGGAGAATAACGTGCGAACGTTGCGTGAATTGGAACGCAGAACTTCTGATGAGATCGTAGCATTGAAGAGACAGATAGAGGATTTAGCATTTGATAAACGTGACTACGAGGCGAAGAAGATGGGATACGACCGTAAGAAGGAGGAGGTGAACGAATTTAAACTCACGCTTTTGGGGAAGAGAAATGAGTTTGAGAACGTGTGTAGGGACGTAGAGCGAGTAAGAGAGGATATAGAGGAGCAGAAGCGGTTATTGGCGGAGAAAGAGAAAGAAGAGACGGAGATACTGTATCTGAGCGTGCTGGAGAAGCTCATGAACGATTTTAAGGTGTATATGGTCGGTAGGATTCGCCCGATGCTCTCCGATTACGCATCTGATATGCTGCGACGGTTAACGGACGGTAAATACAGCGCGATGGAGTTGGATGAGAACTACGACGTGTTCATTTACGATGAAGGGACACCGTATGAACTCAATCGTTTCTCAGGCGGAGAGGAGGATTTAGCGAATCTTTGTCTGAGGCTGGCGATCTCCGCTGTGGTTACCGAACGAAGCGCGATACAAACGAATTTTATTATTCTCGATGAGATCTTTGGCTCGCAGGACGCTCTTCGGAAACGGAACATTATTCAGGCATTGAATGCGCTTTCCAAGAAGTTCCGGCAGATATTTTTGATTACGCATATAGAGGACGTGCGGGATTATATGGAGTACGTGCTGCGGGTGACGGAAGACGAAGAGGGCGTGAGCTGGGTGAGGACGGAAGCGTAACGTATTGGAAACGAAAGAGAAAGGAGATTCATCGAAATAAAAATCAACTTTGTTCTTCACCCTAAATAAATCCGCGTAAATCAGTGTTAATCTGTGTCTTAAATATAAAGCAGTTATACTTTTATATACAAAAATAAAACCACCAACGCTGCGGTTAATACTATCTTACCCAATACCGTTTCATTTTTGTTCATTTTTTATTTCTCTTTCTTCCCTCTCAATAAACGCCTCATCACCACTCTGGTCAAAAAAGACCCTGAAATTACTTTAGTAAACGTGGTCACCACACTCCACAAACAATGTTACAATGTGTCCTCTTCTACCTGCCTTTTGCTGGGCCGCCCGCCGTATCTCTTTTATTCCTTCGCCTACTGCTACTACGCTCTTGTCAACGATCGCCACCCATTTATCCGGATATTTCTTGACAAGCTCTGAGTAATGCTCCCTGCCCCACCGCAGGTCATCCCAGAATTCCTTCGGCTCTATTTCTATTGTCTTTGCCATTTTTAGTTTCTACTTGCCTCCTTTAATTTCGTGATCAGGTTCTCCACGTGTCGGGCATTAATTTCTACTGTCTCTCGCGCCATTTCATTCTCGTAGAAGTTTCGGTGTAATGTATTCGCGGCATTAAAAAATGTGACGATATCTTCATCGCCACTCTCCTTTGCTAGCATATTAATAAAAACCCACAAACCGCCATGCTGTTCCAGCAGCAATCCCCTTTTCGCCGCAATGCTCTTTACCGCAAGTGCAGTGGCGCCCCATAACTTCTCCGAGGCTTGCACTAAATCGCCTTCTTTTAACAGTTTCCGCCCTTCTGCAAGGTACTTTTCGCTCAGCATCTGCGAAGCATTTTTGATCAAACTTTTCTTAAAAGTTTGTTGGTACTGCTCTATGAGGTCCTCAGGGTCTAATTCCTCGGGCAAGTAGCCTGCTTCCTCTGCCTTTTCCCTTAACTTATCGCCCAACTTCGTGGGTAAAATAATAGATGTTGAAGCCATTGCTTTTACCTTCATCTTTTGCCTCCGTGAATTTATGTAGTGTTAAACTTGTATAAACGCTTTTCTGTTTTGATTGTATATCAAGTAATTGCTCAAAATCTTATGGTATATTGAGCACATTCACAGAGGCGGTGAAAGAAAGTTTGATGGTCTGCCATGTTCCCCCTTATCGCTCGATCACCATCTCCTCCACTGCCATGCCAAAATGCCGCGCTGATTCCGTTACGTGCACGAGCACCTCATCGCCCTCTTTCAAATCAACCACTGAAATCGGCTTATCCTTACCCATTAACTTTATCGTCTCCGCATTCTGAAGAATTATACTGCAGCCTCGCTTCATACCGACACCCACCTCAACCTCTGCTTCCACAAGCATAAGCGGTCGCTTCTCGATTTTTACTCTGCCAACCACTGCTCTTCGTGCACTTCCTTCTTCATTCACGATTAACACCCCATCACCTGACTTCAACTCCGACAGATACTTCGTCTTCTCACCCACCAGAACGTACGCATACACCGCACCGGCGTTCACTCGAAACGGTCTCGCCGCGACGTACGGGCTCTCCTCCGATTCCGAATGCACCAAAAATAACGCAAACGACTGAGAACCCACAAGCATTCCTTCGCCTCGCACCATCAACGAGCAGGTATCCACGCAGACCCGGTCGCCCATTTCAAGTTCCTCGACCCCGGTTATCCGCGCAGTAGCTAACGGAATCGTGCCTATTACGCTCGCATCCCGCATCTCCACCGCTTTCTTTATTTCCGAGATGTCATCAGTATCAATAAGAACGCCGTCCGCGCCGTATTCCAGTATCTCCAGTGCCGTCCGCGCCTCTTCGGCACTCTGCACACCCGCAATCACCTTCGCCGCGTCCTTACGCTGCAGTTCCGCAATGATATTCTCCAGCGGTATTATCTTCCAATCCTTCCCGATTACAATCACGTAATTACTGTAATCCGCAATATTCACGGCAAAGCGCTCGTAATCCTTACCGCGTAGCTCCACATAGCCCGCATTGAGCTTAGGCGTAGTACTACCAAAAGTACGTTTCAACGCGCTTAAAACACTGGATTCACTCAGTTCCGTGGGAATCGGCAGTGTCCCGTCACCTTCGCTTCGTTTACCAAAAACCACAATGTCCGCTTCTCCTTCTTCCTCTCCTTCTACTTCTTCCAACTCCGCTTCTGCCGCAAATGCCGCTACGGTTGTCCGCCCTAACTCCCGGACCTTTGCGACGTCCTCGGTTTCTACAAGCACGCCGTCAACGCCGGACTCTAATCCCGCGGTAATCCGTGCCTTCCGCTCAGCCCACGTGCCCGCATCAGCCTTTATCCATATCTCCTTCTTATTCCCTTCCATCTCCGCACCTCTATAATATTTTATTCTATCTTTAGTTTCCTTCTGTTTAAGACACAGATTTACACAGATTTACGCAGATTTGTTTTCTGTTTTCTCGAGTCTCTCAGTCCATTATTCCCTATTCCCTTCACTTCAGCAGTCCCATCGCCTCTTCTGTGGACACGCCCTCGTGTACGACCTTGCTGATTGCTCTCGTCATCTCCGCGGGGTCCTTATGCTGGAACACGTTTCGCCCGATTGACACACCGGAAGCACCCGCGGAAATGGCATCCTCTACCATCTTCATCACTTCCGCATCCGTATTCGCCTTGGGACCCCCCGCTATGATCACGGGCACCGGGCAACTGCGTATTACCTCTTTGAAGGAATCGGGATCGCCGGTATAATTCGTTTTGATAATGTCCGCGCCAAGTTCTGCGCCTACACGAGCCGCATGCATCACCAACTCCGGCTCGTGCTCGTTTTTTACCTTTTTACCTCGCGGATACACCATCGCCAGAAGCGGCATGCTCCACTCTTCACATACCATTGCCACCACTCCAAGATCCTCAAGCATCTCCGGCTCGGTATCCGCACCCACATTCACGTGCATTGAGACCGTATCCGCACCCAATCGTATCGCTTCTTCTACCGTAGTAACCAGAACTTTGTTCAGCGGGTCGGGTCCCAGCGAGGTGCTCGCAGAGAGGTGAATGATGAGCCCTATGTCCTTACCATATCTTCGATGGCCCGCGATTACGATACCCTTATGCAAGAGAACCGCATTCGCTCCCCCTTCTGCTACCGCATTCACCGCACTCCGCATGTCCGTCAACCCGTATATCGGACCTGACGTCACGCCATGATCCATAGGAACAATAACGCTTCGCCCGCTCTTCCGATCTACGATACGTTCCAGCCTTATACTCTTCCCTATGCTCATCCCCTCCATTCTCTCTCTTATACTTGTCATTTCCCCCTTTCTACCTCTATTTATCTCCAATTTGCATTATAATATCCTTAGTTTTATACTATTAACGTATTCCCAATGTGCATTTATGCACTTAGAAGTATAAAAGTGTACGTATATAAAAGCCGCAGTTTTTGCACCGCCTTTGCAGCTTTGTTGAACTTCATTTAGGAACTCAACAGCTTGTTGAACTCTAGCCTATCTACCTCGCAAAATACGGGGCATCCTGTGTGGTTTGTTAGGCTTAAGCTAATAACACATCCACCTTATGACCTTCTTATCTTTAAGGAATTTAAAGAATAGTATTTCAAAATATCTACACTTAGCTTATCGTTTAAATCTTTTAAAAGAAATGCAGAAGATTTTAAATCTAAGTAATCAAACAATACCCCCGCTTCTTCGGATTTTTCTTTTTGGCCGCTAGTAATAACCCGTTTATAACCTTCAATAGATGACCAAGCTCTGATAAATTTGTCTTGAAGAACAGTGCTATTTTCTAATTCAGCAAGATAAGCTTCAACTGCCTTTTCTAAAACTCGGTGTAGTTCGAAAATGTTAATTTTTATCAGACTTGTACTATTGACCTTTTCGATATGTGATGGGAAGTTTTGATTTTCTACATAGAACTGGAACCGAATATAACTGCCGTTATATTCAAATGGTTTTGGAGAGAATGTATGGATAAGTCCGTTTCTTATCCCGTCCCAAAGGAGCAATGGAATCTCTTTGTATTTCTCAGGAAAATAACGCCTAATAAATTTCTTTGTGTTCTCCGTAGCATTGTATTTATAAATTAGTACATCCAGTGTGTTTGATATTCCTCCCTCTTCGAAATAATATATATCCCTATTGTCAATATCTCCGTTGTCAACAATTTTCCACACGTTATTTTTCTTTTTAAAATACGCATGAGTAGATAGTTGATAGCCCTTTTCTTCAAAAATACCTTTTAAGTTTTCGGATACCGGTTTTTCATTTTCAAATTTCCTCTCTAAGTCTTTATCTATGCTGAATACTGGCTTTTTATCCTTCTCCATAGCTTCAGTCTTTCCTGCATATAACTCAGCTACAAACTCAAGAGCAGTATTGATAAGAATAGGAACGGATAAATTTCCACTACCACGAGGAGACTTCCCCACAGGTTTCCCCTTGCCCTGGATACGGAAATACTCAATGCCATCCAGAAAAGTTCGTATATCGCCTAATAAGCAATCAGTAATCCAATTGGAGCGAGTATGGCCTTCAAAGCATGTGTCTTCAAAGATATACCTACGCTTTTCTTCCGTGTCTTTCATTTTTAACTCTCTTTTATTTTATTCGCGCATGCAACAAATAAAAGTAGAGGATTAATAATAATCCTCCACTTCAAGTTTCCAACTGTCGAGATTTGCTGCTCCAATATCAAAGTAGTAGCCGCCGTTTCCTTCGTATATGTGTTGTGTATCACTACAAGGAGTGTCATAACAGCTCCAATGAGAAACGTACATTACAGTTTCACCACGGGGGTACACAAACGTGTAAAAAATTCCATACTCAGGATCGCCTTTTGCTGAATATTTAACTCGCCATTCATCCCCTTTTATAGTGAATGATGAAGTTGTTTTGCCATTACTACCTGAGAATGTGGTTACAGTATGCCATCTCCGGGATTCCATATACTCTTCGTAGGTTTTAAGTCGTGAAGGATCGATATGCCCTATTTTGTAAGAACATACATGCTCTTCTCTTTCTCTATCCTCCCAGTCTTCATCATCGTAATAAGTCCATTTATCGCCAAGCTTGTATATGGTTACCTCTTGGTACTTATCTTTCTCACTGTCATAACTAAGTATCAGCCATGCCATATCCTTGCCTTTATCTCCTGCCGTCGTATCAATAATATCTCCACGAGAATATTTTGGTTCGGGTAAGGGAGTTGGAGTTGGGCTTGGCGTAGGCGATGGAGAAGGTGTTGGTGATAGTGTTGCTGTTGGAGTAGGGGATGGTGTAGGCGTTGGTGTAAATGTTGATGTTACTGCTGGCGTAGGCGTTGGTATGGGTGCTTCTTCCTCATCAACACATCCTGCGAACATCAAAACTACAACAATTACAATTGCAACAATACCTATTCTACGTTTCTTATCCATTTTTCCACCTTCTCAAACCAAAAGCTACCACTAACACACCGACAATAGCGAAGAGTACTCCGAACCCAAGAATTCCCAGACCTCTTTGTTTTTTTGTAAACGTGATTTCATGGGGTTCGGAACTAATCGCCGTGCCACGAACTGTCCTACCATCAGAACTAATTGAGTAGCCCCTTAAATTTTCTACTGAGCTAATTTCCCATCCTTCGGGAACAGTGAAAGTTACAGTGCAACCATCCGATAGCCCTTTTCTGCAATAAACGTGCTCGTCCCTATCCTCTAAATCCCATTCTGCTAAAAATGTGCCTGTTTCAACAATGTCCCCCACACTAACATCATCAAGATAAGATGTCCCTGTATCTACACATTCAACTTTTATTATTCTGCCTCGGATGCCATCAACAAAAGTATTTTCACTTTCAACTTTCTCCTCTTCCTCATTTTCAAATTTATCCATCCATTTTCTGATTTCTCCTCTTGTACATATACCATCACCATCACCGTACCCGGAGTCAATAGCCACACGTTTCGAGTCTGCGTCTTCTGCCGTCCATTTTTGAACAAAAGTACTAGGTTGGGACATCACATCTGGCATTACAACCGTTTCCTCATCATATGTCCAAGCAGCAGCCGTTATCTGTGGTACTACGATTAAAATCACTAAAACCAAAACTATTCCAAGTTTCTTATTCATTTTTATCTCCTTCCTTTTATTGCGTTCTCTTTATATATGCTACATCTACTGATATTATTATTCCTATCACTTCTTACTTTAATTTCCAAGTTTCTCTTTTTCGTTCATTCCTCCGTATTTTTTTCGATCGGTTGCAAATATACCTTACTCTTTCTTCAGGAAGGTTAACGGCATTACAAATAATAATTGTCGATCTAAATCCTTTAGGGTATTTTTTAATTGATTCTTTGAGAAAATCAACGATGATTTCTTCTTCATGATAAAAATCAATACATTTAGATACAAAGTTGATTATTTGAATTGCCACTCCTGCTGATACACCTATAACGATTCCCTCTATAACATATTCCCAACGTATGCACATGAGCGCCCCTTTTTACCTCCCATTCTGTTTACTTTGATGCACTTACTTAAGTCACATACTCCGTACTTAAGATACAGAGCCTGCATCAACTTATTATCAAATAAACATAAAAGCGTTGCTATTTTTTTAATACACAACGGCAGATTTTTTAAGACTTATACCAACACCTCTTCTATCTCCGCTATAGGAACGCGAACCTGCTTCATCGTATCTCGTTCCCGTACCGTCACCGTACCGTCTTCCAGCGTTTCGTAATCTATGGTAATGCAATACGGCGTGCCGATCTCGTCCTGGCGGCGATACCGCTTACCAATACTACCTGAATTATCATATTCAACGAAGAATGACGCATCCCTGAGCTGCTGAAAAACCTCCCTCGCCTTGCTCTTCAACTCGTCCCGGTTAAGCAAAGGGAACACCGCCGCTTTTAGCGGTGCGATCTCGCTTTTGAACCGCAGCACTTTCCTCTTCTCTTTGCCCACCTGCTCCTCGTAAAACGCGCTCTCCAGCAGTGCGTAAATTATACGATCTATGCCAAACGACGGCTCAATGACGTGCGGCATTATCTTTCCCGACTCAGTACGCACACGCAGATCAATATTCAAAGACGAGGCATGCGCAGAAAGGTCGTAATCACCGCGATCCGCGACACCCACGATCTCCATCCAGCCATACCGCTCGCTCAGGAACTCGGCATCCCAGCAATCGGTGGCATAATGCGCCATCTCATCCCGCAGATGCTGCCGGAATTGCAATTTGGCACGTGGAAGTCCTATGCTCTCTAAGAACTCAGCCACCCTCGCTACGTGATAGCCCAGATACTCATTTGCGATTATCCCGCGGCTAACTGCTTCTCCTACGCTCGTCTCCTCTGCTTCACCCTCACGTGGCACGATCCTCAACTTCCTATCCTTCACCTCGTCAAATCGCGGATGGCTGTTCTTCTCCGCTGCGTCTACAAAGACCTCCACTTCGGCTAACGTAAATTCGCGCAGTCGAATGAGACTCTTTCTTGGCGAAATCTCGTTCCGGTACGCCTTCCCTATCTGTATTATCCCGAAAGGCAGTTTATCTCGGTTGAACTTCAGCAATCGTTGAAAATTGATGAAGATGCCCTGCGCCGTCTCAGGTCGCAGATAGCCTTCGCTTTTCCTCGCCGCCTGTTCGTCACCTTCACTCTTAGACACCCCTATTCGCGTCTGAAACATCAGATTGAACTCGCCCGATGGTTCAAGCTCGCCACCGCATTCCGGGCATTTCGTATTCACGTTCACAGTTTCATCCACACGAAAAACACTCTTGCAGCGGTTACATACCACCGAGGGGTCTATAAAGCTCTCTAAGTGCCCTGACGATTCGAATATCGCCCGCGGCGCAATGGTCGTCGTCTCTATCTCGTAAAAGCCCTCCCTCCGGTAAAAATATCGCCATTTATCCTCTATTCGCCTTTTTAACAACGCGCCTAAAGGTCCGTAATCATAGAAACCCGCTGCACCACCGTAGATCTCAAACGCCTGCCACATAAAGCCCCTTCTAAGAGCGAGCTCCGCGGTTTCATCCTTCCTTCCTTCTTTATCTGTTCCCACCATATCCTATCGTCCCAATCGTCCCTCTCATTTTAGAACACTAAACTAAATGATGAAAATCAACTTTGTTCTTCCCCCTAAATAAATCCGCGTAAATCAGTGTTAATCTGTGTCTTAAAGAGAATTACGGCAGTTATACTTTATATACTATTAAAACTCTGCGTACTCTGCGCTCTCCGCGGTGATAAATCACTGAAGCATATTTCCCCTTCCAAACTACTAAAGCAAAATCCTCAAAAGATCTCTATCAATGAGCATCCCCATCAATTTCCCTCTTGCTGAAATAACCGGAAGCTGGTCGAACCGACCTTCGCTCATCTTCTTTGCACCGGCACTCACCCCACAATTGCGGGTCGCCGTAACTACTCCCTTTACCATTATATCCTTTACAAGCTTATCTGGCAATTTTATCCTCGATACACTATAATACAGCTTCTTTGTATCTCTCATCCCATCCAACGACCATTCGTCCCCGTCAGAGCCCGACGATACGTCCGAACGTCCAATCCCTTCTTCTATCACCGCTGCATTTATTAAATCCTGATCGGACATCAATCCAACTATCTCGAACGCCGAATTGAGCACTGGAACCGCTTTTACCCTCGCAAGTTCCATTAGTCGCCCGGCAACTGATAACGGCATCCCATCCCACAGTGCCAGGGTCTTATTTCTTATATACTCTCCTACGGGCGTCTTATCCTCCCATGTCGCTATTTCCCTGATGAAATCCGCAACTGTTACGATCCCTACGAGTTTATCGCCATCCACTACCGGTAGACGGCGTATTCCACGTGAACGAATAACCTTAGCCGCTTCTACAATGGTCGCTTCTGGACTGATTACAAATGGATTCCTGGTCATGAGCAACGCTATTTGTTCCTCATCGGGCTTTCGTAACAGATCTTGTCTCGTAACGGCGCCCACTACTTTTCCGTCTTTAACAACCGGAACGCCTGAGATGTACTTCTCCTTGAAAATCTCCAATACATCCTCTCTATTCCCCGGCACTGTCACGTAAGCGACGTCTTTTACCATTATGTCCCTTACGGTTATCCTTCCGCGTTCTTTCTGTTCTTTCGTCATTCGGCTTCCGTTATTTTGTACACACCATCATGCAGCCTTACCCGCTCTTTCACCCTCAGTCCGATTGACTGTCCCGCAGTAGCAGTCTCCACATTCTTGTTATCTATCTCCATCGAATCTATAACCTGCCCAAAAGAGGTTGTTGCCCCTTCCACTCTTATTTTGTCCCCCACCGTTACATCCTCACTCAACTCGACCACTGCCACGCTTATCTTCGAGAAGTAATGCGTAATTTTTCCTATTAGCTTCTTCTCTACCACTTTCTCCACCTTCATTATTTTAGTTATACTATTATCTTGTATTTCCCATCATAATGTAAAAAAGATATCTCCCTGGCAGGCTCAATCCGCTCCTTCAATTCTTCTGGTATTTTGAGTTCAACAGTTGAATAGTCTTCCAGGTCCATAATTTGCGCTGTGTCATCCAAAACTGAGAGCACCTGACCACTTCTTCGCTCTATTACTGGCACATACAACTTCGCAGTAACCGGATGAACCGCCGTCCGTTTTTGCGAATCAAATACGCCAATCCCATCTATTCTCGCTTTCGCCGCTCCGTGCTTCCCTGGCTTTGAGGTGGTTATGCTCATTATCGTGCACGGCTCATCGTCCATAATAACATATCTCCCCTCTTTTAACATCCTTACTTCTGTCAATTCCTTCATATTTTACCTTACGCTCCCTTTTATCCCTTCTCTCCTCTTCTCTCTTTTCCTTGCGTCCCCCTCTTTTAGTTAGGTATGCCTGCGCCTGCGATAAAGTTATAAGTACCTAAGACATAAATATAACCGGAGGGAACAAAGAACACGGTGTCGTGGTTCATTGTAGAAATTATAGTTCTATTTGTATTATTACTACTGTCTGCCTTCTTCGCTGGCTCGGAAACCGCTCTGATCAGGATAGGCAGGGTAAAAGCCCGATCTTTGTTAAAAAGAGGTGTGAAAGGTGCTGATACCGTCCAGAAACTGGTGAATGAGCCTGACGCTTTGCTCACAACCGTGCTTATCGGGAACAATATAGTAAACATCGCAGCGTCTGCATTGGCTACCTCTATCGCCATAGAGTATTTCGGCGTTTGGGGCGTAGGCATCGCAATAGGCGTGATGACGTTTTTAATCCTTACTTTTGGTGAGATCATACCCAAGACATTTGCCGTGCACCACGCCGAGCGATTTTCTATCGCCGTTTCTAAGCCGTTGGGAATTTTAATTTTTGTATTGCGCCCCGTTACAAAAGTTGTTTCGGTTATGACAAACGCTTTTGGTAAACTGTTAGGTTTGAAGCTGCAACAGAAAAGATTGCTGTCTGAGGAGGAGGTGAAGACATTTCTTGATATAGGGGAGGAGGACGGAGCGATAGAAGAGGATGAAAAAGAGATGATAAACGGCGTGCTCAAGCTTGATTATATCACGGTAAAAAACGTGATGACACCAAAGGAGGACATGGTTTGCCTCGAAGCGAATCAAAGTGTGGATTCCGCGGTGGAACTAATAAGAAGGTATGGATATTCAAGAATTCCGATATTCGAGGGGACTGAGGACAATATCGTGGGGGTATTATATGCGAAGGATTTGCTGATAAACGTGAATGACAGCGCCATTTCGCTAAAAAAGCTGATGAAGTCCGCTTATTTTGTGCTGGAAACCGCGCGGGTAGACGACCTTCTTAAGGAATTTCGAGAAGGTAAATTTCACATCGCAATTGTCACGGATGAGGGAGGAAGAACAAAGGGGTTGGTCAGCTTAGAGGACCTTTTAGAGGAAATAGTGGGGAGCATATATGATGAATACGACATGAGGAAAACAAAAAGCTAAAAAAAATTGCAGAGAAGAAGATAGAATCATGCACGCACGCATGCATGCAACAGCGGCGTACAGACTTACTTCTTATATCTCATCTTCTTACGTCTCTTCTTCAACTTGTGCTTCCGCATCTTTGCCAGTTTCCGCTTCTTTCCACAGGGAATTTGAAATCACCACCTTTCTTATCGTTGTTTTAAATACTCTCTTATAAGTAATATATAAATGTTTTATTAGTGTGAGAAAGACGTTGGGATGGAGATGAGATGGGGAGAATAGAGCGACCACCTGGTTGGATATTGAAATACAAAGAAAGGATAGAGCAAGGAACGATAACCGTAGAGGGGATCCTGGGGGAGGAGAACAAGATAAGAGAGGTGCCAATAAAGATATCGTCAGTGAAGAGAGCGATAAATGCCATGGGTCATCCCATTACCGAGATGCGAATGGGGAAGCCGGCTGAAGTGAAAGAGATAGTAGTGAAGGCTCCCTTTGAAACCGGCGGGAAACTCGATAAGGTAGAACGAGGACCGGGGTGGCTTCAGAAATACCGTGAAGGGATAGAAAAAAGAACGATAACCGTAGAGGAAATCCTGGAAGCGGAGAACAAGATACGAGAGACACCAATAAAGATAATAACGGTTAAGAGAGCGATAAATGCCCTTGGTTATCCCGTTTCAGAGATGAAAAGCGAAGGAAAGGGCGAAGCGGAGGATACCATTGTTGAAACCAGCGGGAAAACCGATAAGATAGAAAAAGGGCCTGAATGGCTTCAGAAATACCGTGACAGAATAGAAAAAGGAACGATAACCATAGGGGAGATCCTGGATGCGGAGAATAAGATACGCGACGTGCAAATAAAGCGATCTTCCGTGAAGAGAGCGATAAATTCCATGGGCTATCCCATTTCAGAGATGCAAAGCGAAAGAAAGGAAGAAGCGAAGGAAACCCCTGAAACGGGTGGAGGAGAGCCCAATGTGGTAGAAAAAGGGCCGGGATGGCTTCAGAAATACAGTGACAGAATAAAAAAAGGGGCGATAACCGTGGGGGAGATCATGGAGGCGGAGAACAAGATAAGAGACGTGCCAATAAAGCGATCTTCCGTGAAGAGGGCGATAAATGCCATGGGCTATCCCATTTCAGAGATGCGAAGCGAAAGAGGGGAAGAAGTGAAAGGTGTGGAAAAACCTAAAAAAGCGGGTGATGCAGAAGCGGTTGTTTATTCTTCCAGCATTGGCAAAATATCGGCAGCGACGGCGAAAAGGTTTAATACGATGAAGAAGAGCTGGGAGGAAGACCTGGATAAATCCATGCATAATGATTATTTCGTAAATATTCTCCTCGCGTTAGCAAAGCTCGCTGAACACGGGAAATCACTTGCGCCTGTGAAGAGATAAGATAAGATAGAATACGAAGAAATCAGAAGAATGCGGATACTGGTAGCGGAGTATGCTGTGGGCGGTGGCAAGGGTAAAAGCGTATCGCTATTAAGAGAAGGAAAAGCGATGCTGTCAACGCTAAAAAGTGGATTTGAGCGGATGGATCATGAAGTTATCTATCCCGAGGCGGAAACCGATTTTGAAGCGGCAGTGGATAAGCTATCAAAGGAAAGCGATGCGGGCATTGTTATTGCTCCTGATGATAAGTTATCCGAGCTTACAGAGCTTTTAGAGTTGAATACCGTTAATCTGGGCTGCCCTTCGGATTCCGTGAAAATATGCACCGATAAGATGCGGACGTCAAAGATTTTAAGCGAAGAAGGAATACCCGTGCCGAGAATCGTATCAGTGGAAGAAGTAGAGAGGAATGAAGAGCAGATGTACGTGAGTAAGCCGAGATACGGGTGTGCATCGGAAAACGTTTTTATACTGAAGGGGAAGAATCCTCGAGATGCGTTATCTTTTTACGATAGCCCCGATTATAACATCATCACGGAATTCATAACCGGAGATGACATAAGCAGCAGTATCATTGCGGGGAAATCCTCCGTATTGCCATTAACAATAAACAAGCAATTTATAAGGACGGAGGGAGAACGCATGCGATACGCGGGTGGATTCGTGCCTTATTCTATAAGACGTGAAGCCGAAAGCGAGATAATGCGCATAAGCAGGAAGGTGGTAACCATGCTTCATTGCAGAGGCTACGTGGGGATAGATTTCGTATTGGGTGAAGACGGAACGGCATACGTTGTGGACGTGAATCCAAGACCTACAACGTCAATCGTAGGAATAGCAAAGGTGTTAAATTACGAGGTGACGGATTTGATATTACGAGCAAAATTTGGAACGTTGCCTATGGAGGGGGACGTAAAAACCGAAGGGCGTTTTGTTTTTGATCTTTGTTGACGCAGATTAACACAGATGATAAAAATCAACTTTGTTCTTCACCCTAAACAAATCCGCGTAAATCAGTGTTAATCCGTGTCTTAAAGAGAAGGAAGTTATACTTTATAGATAATAAAAAATATGCGCAAAGTCAAAAGAATTGAGGGAATAGCAAAGGATACCCTGGATCTCATTCTGGGAGTGAGCAGATCGAGTCATCCGCGTGAATTCATCGGGCTGCTGTGCGCTGATGGAGAGCTCATAACCGACGTTTTTTTTCTTCCGGGCACGATTTCATCCGATGAGAATGCAAGTATACGGATGGACATGATGCCCATGGGTCTTTGCTATGTCGGGTCGGTTCATAGCCACCCCCATCCCGCAGCTACGAGACCTTCAAAACAAGATTTGCTGATGTTTTCCAAAACGGGAGATTGTCATATTATCGCATGTTACCCGTACGCAACGCGCGACTGGAGATGCTATAATTCTAAAGGAGAAGAGAGGAAGCTGGAGATAGTGGAAAGGGATTTGGAAACGTTGAAAGTAGGAGAAGAACAACTATGATAAGGGTTTTGGCAACCGGGACATTTGAAATCCTTCACCCCGGGCATCTGCTTTACTTAGAAGAAGCGAAGAAACTGGGTGACGAGCTTTTCGTTATTATTGCACGGGACGTAACCGTGAGGAAGCGGAAGAGAACGCCGATTATACCTGAAGAGCAGCGGTTGCAGATGGTCTCAGCTTTGAAAATGGTGGACAAAGCGATGTTGGGCAGTGAGGAAGATATGTATGAACCTTTATATAGTATAAAACCAGACATAGTAGCATTAGGTTATGATCAGGCATTCGATGAAGAGAATCTGGAGTGGGAGCTTAGAGAAAGAGGATTTTATTCAAAGGTTATCCGTATAAAGAAGCATAATTCAAATGCCTTTTGTAAGGCTGAGGAGATTATAAAGGGAATATTGAAGTCTGTGGAGGGAGGAAAATGGAAGAAGAGCGTGGATTAACTCGAATCGGGGTGTCTCTACCCTCGAATCTGTTGAACAAGTTTGACATGATAATAGGGGGGCGGGGGTATTCGTCGCGGTCGGAAGGGATACGAGATGCGATCAGAGCATATATCGTAGAGTATGAATGGATGGAACGAGAATCGGGCGAGGAGATCGGAACAATAACCTATCTTTACGACCACGAGCAAAGGGGACTGGGCGATGATCTAACCGAAGTGCAACATCATTACTTAGGCATGATAAAATCGTCAACACACATTCATTTAGACAAAGAGAATTGCTTTGAGATCGTGGTGATACAGGGCGATGCGAAGAAGATAAAGGAGTTGACGGAGAATATAATGAGCTTGAAAGGGGTAAAACACGTGAAGTTGACGACAACTCATGGAGGGATATAAACAATGGACATAATGGATCAAGTAAAGAAGGGAACGACTACAGTAGGTTTAATCTGTGATGGCGGTGTAGTGCTGGCGAGCGAGAAGAGAGCGACAATGGGCTCTTTTATTGCTTCTAAAGCTGCGAAGAAGATCTATCAGGTGGACGACTACCTGGGCGTAACCACGGCCGGGATAGTGGGAGATGCGCAGACACTGATTAGAATGACGTCGGTGGAAATGAAGCTGTATAAGATACGAAGAGGAGAGCCGATGACGGTAAAAGGGATGGCAACGCTGTTGTCCAATGTGCTGAACGGTCAGCGGTTCTACCCGTACATTGTGCAACTCCTGCTCGGTGGCATGGACCGAAATGGAGCACATATATTTTCGATAGACCCCTTTGGCGGGAATACCGAGGAGAAGGAAGTAGCATCCACGGGTTCCGGTTCTCCCATTGCCTACGGCGTGCTGGAAGATAGATACACAAAAGGCATGTCGCTGGAAGAAGGGACAGAACTCGCGATAAAGGCATTGTATTCCGCGATAAGGAGGGACAGTGCCTCCGGTGGGGAGATGGAAGTGGTTGTGATAACGAAGGATAAGTATGAGACGTTAAGCGAAGAGAGGGTACAAGAAATAAGAAATTCTCTTAACTGATTCTTTATTTTTAGTCGGGTATTTGTTAGGAACAGGAACAGAAAATAGAATATAATATAATAGAGTACTCGCACGGTTAGTTCGTTAGCAAGCAGGTCAAAGTAAGGATTGCAATATATGGATATGGCAGTGGACTAAACAAAAGACGATTGGAAAGGATGAACAAACAATGCCAGCAGAAGAAACGCTATTAGAATTAAAGAGGCGAATAGTAGAGTTATTACCGGCTAATGTGAGCATCACCGGCGTGGAATTTGAAGGCCCGGAACTCGTGATATACACGGAAGATACGCAGACCTTCGTAGACGACGGCGCGATAGTGCGAACATTAGCGAAGGAATTGAAGAAGCGGATTTCGGTTAGACCGAGTAGCGATATACTGATGGAGCCGGAAAAGGCGTCGAAGGTTATTTATGATATTATACCAGATGAAGGCGGCATAAAGGATGTTTATTTCGATATGGATAAGGTAGAGGTGATAATAGAAGCGGAAAAGCCCGGATTGGTGATCGGCACGCATGGAGCAACACTGAGAGAAGTCGCAAAGGTGATAGGGTGGCGACCCACCGTCATCCGAGCACCGCCAATACAATCTCCAATAATAAAAAGCATACGGCGATATCTGCGGGAGGAGAGCGGATTCCGGAAGGACTTTCTGAAGAAAGTCGGACGGCGGATCTACCGGGACAAGACAAAAGGGGACGAATGGCTGCGTGTAACGACTCTGGGAGGATGCCGAGAGGTAGGGAGAAATTCATTCATGCTCTCTACGCCGGAGACGCGGATTTTAATAGATTGCGGTGTGAGTGTGGGCTCAGAAGGAACGCCATATCTATACGCTCCTGAAGTATCACCGATAAGTGACATAGATGCCGTAATAATAACTCATGCACATCTTGACCACTCGGGCTTGGTGCCTTTTTTGTTCAAATATGGGCAGTATGACGGTCCGGTTTACACGACACAACCGACGAGAGACCTTATGTCACTCCTGCTGCTTGACTATATCGAGGTATCCGCGCGAGAGGGAAAGAAGATACCGTATGAATCATCCTTTATACGAGATACGATAAGACATACGATTCCGTTGAAATATGGGGACGTGACGGATATAGCTCCCGACGTGAAACTCACCTTTTACAATGCGGGGCACATACTGGGTTCTGCGGTCGCGTATTTCCACGCGGGAAAGGGGCATTATAACATTGCATTTACGGGCGACATCAAGTATGAGCGCACGTTTCTTTTCGATCCTGCATTTAACGACTTTTCAAGACTCGACGCATTGGTTATGGAATCTACGTACGGCGGTATGAACGACTTACAGCCGTCGAGACGGGAAGCGGAGAACAATTTAAAAGAAGAGATCGAGCGGACGATAAAGAAGGGTGGTAAAGTTATAATACCTGCTTTCGCGGTTGGTCGTTCGCAGGAGGTAATGATAGCACTGGAGGGGATGCAATTGGAGGTGCCGGTGTATTTAGACGGCATGATCTGGGAGGCGACGGCAATCCATACCGCATATCCTGAGTACCTCAACAGGAATCTCAAGAATTCTATATTCCAGGGAAAGAACCCATTCCTATCCGATATTTTTGTTCAAATAGACGACGCGGAAAAGAGGAAGAAGGTGATAGAGGAGACGGAATCATCCATCATACTTTCCACTTCAGGCATGCTAAACGGCGGTCCTGTGCTTGAACATCTGAAGGGGCTTGCAGGCGATGAGAAAAATACCCTTGTCTTCGTGGGTTACCAGGCGGAAGGTACGCTCGGCAGGAGGATACAGAAGGGGTGGAAGGAGATGCAGTTTTCAGATGATGGCAAGATGAGGAACATAAAAGTAGAGATGGACATAAGCACAATAGATGGTTTCTCCGGGCATTCAGACCGTAATCAATTAGTAGAATACGTGAGGCGGATACGACCACTGCCGTCTAAGGTGATGTGCATACATGGAGAGAACAGCAAATGCATGGCGTTAGCGAGTGGACTACATAAGAAGCTCAATATAGAGACGGTCGCACCCATGAATTTGGAAACGATACGATTAGTATGACGTCTTCTCTTTAAGACACAGATTAACACTGATTTACGCGGATTTTTTCTTTTTGGTCTGTTTTCTCGTGAAATAAACCCTTTCAGGGTTTTCGGGAACGTGGGCAGAGCCCACGATGTGTAATCTTGTGGTTTTGTATTTTTATTATGCGACCGTGCGAAGCAACCACGATGAGGTTGCAACAGGGCATGCTTTATATACGTATACTTTAATACTTCTAAGTGCATAAATGCACATTGAGGCGAGAAGATGAACACGAAAGAGAAGATATTTTTAGACGAAGAAGAAATCCCGAAGGAGTGGTACAACATACAGGCAGACATGCCTTCTCCGTTGGACCCCGCGATAAATCCGGCGACGAAGGAACCGATAAAACCAGAAGAGTTAGCGGCTATCTTCCCGATGGAGTTGATAAAGCAGGAAGCGAGCACGGAGAAATGGATTCCGATACCAGAGGAAGTGCGAGAGATTTACAGGCTCTGGAGACCGACGCCGGTGTACAGAGCGAAGCGATTAGAGGAGAAACTGAAGACGCCAGCGCGAATCTATTACAAGTGGGAGGGCGTTAGCCCGCCAGGGAGTCACAAACCAAATACCGCGGTTGCGCAGGCGTATTACAACATGAAAGAGGGCGTGGAGCGGATAGCGACGGAGACCGGAGCGGGTCAGTGGGGTTCTGCTCTCGCATTTGGTACCATGCTGTTCGGGTTGAAGTCCACGATCTACATGGTCGCGGCGAGTTACGACCAGAAACCGTACAGGAGGGTAATGATGGAAACCTGGGACGGTGAAGTGTACCGGAGCCCAAGCAAGAATACGGAATTCGGGCGGCAATATCTGGCGAAGGACCCTGATACTTCCGGTAGTTTGGGAATTTCCATTTCGGAAGCGATAGAAGATGCAGCCACGCACGACGGTACGAACTATGCACTGGGCTCGGTTCTGAATCACGTCGTGCTCCATCAAACGGTGGTGGGCTTGGAGTCTAAGAAGGCTTTGGAGCAGATAGACGAATACCCGGACGTAATCTTTGGTAACGTAGGAGGCGGCAGTAACTTCAGTGGGGCGTGTTTCCCATTCGTGGGCGATAAGTTGACGGGTAAGAAGCCAGACCTGAGAATAGTCGCTTGTGAGCCGATGGCATGTCCAACGCTTACGAAAGGGCTCTATCTCTACGACTTTGGTGACTGTGCGGGAATGACTCCTCTGCTAAAGATGTTCACCTTGGGGCATACTTTCGTGCCGCCACCGATTCACGCAGGTGGGCTGAGATACCACGGTGACGCTCCGTTGCTCTGCAAGTTGGTAAAGGACGGCTGGATAGACGCGGTGGCATACCATCAAACCGAGATATTCAAGGCTGCGAAATTGTTCGCCGAGACGGAAGGGCACATAATCGCACCGGAATCGGCGCACGAAGTGAGAGCGGTGATAGACGAGGCGTTGCGATGCAAGGAGGAAGGCAGAGAAGAGGTGATCTTTTTCAATAACAGCGGTCACGGGCATTTCGACTTAGGGGCATACGACGCGTTTCTGCATGGGAAAATCGTAGACTATGAGTATCCCGTGGAGTTAGTGAGACAAGCGCTGGAGAACGTGCCGAAAATATGATGAACAAATAGATGGAGAAGAGAACTTTAACGAACAGCATAAGAAGGGTGAACATTCCGTTCACCCCTCTTGAAGTTTATGCGAGGATAAGAAGCGTCTTTGACAAGAGCTTCCTGCTCGAATCAGTTGAGGGTACGAAGAAGATTGCGAGATATTCGTTCATCGGGTTCGACCCGCTACTGGAATTCAAATCCAAGGGTAGAGACGTGGAGGTTAACGGTGAGAGCTACATGGTGGAAGACCCGTATGAAGAGCTATCGAGGGTGCTACATTCCTTCGATTGCGGTAGTGTTGGGACATTGCCATTCTCCGGTGGTCTCGTAGGTTTCTTCTCTTATGACATTGTCAGATTCTTTGAAAGTCTCCCTTCTTCTCTACCGGATACCCTGGGTTGCCCGGACGCACACTTCATCATACCCGCATATCTGCTCTGCTTCGACCATCTAAAGCAGGAAGTGATTCTCGTAGCGTACGAGAAGGAGGATGATAAGATAGAGGATCTCGTGAGGCAAGTAGAAGGAAGCAGCGAGGTGGATGAATTCTCCGTCTCTTCGCTGCATGCAGAGATAGGGCAGGAGGAATTTGAGGAGGGAGTGGTAAAAGCGAAAGAGTATATCAAAGAAGGGGATATATTCCAGGTAGTACTCTCAAGAAGGCTGGAATCGAGCTACAGTGGCGATCCGTTAAGTTTTTACAAGACTCTTCGGTCAACGAATCCTTCGCCATACATGTTCTTTCTGGACTTCGACAATATAGTTGCCGGGTCGTCTCCAGAGATGCTTGTGCGGCTGCGAGACGGCATACTAACGCTGAGACCGCTTGCCGGGACGAGGAAGCGAGGAGGTACGAGAGAAGAGGACGAATTACTGAAGGTGGATATGCTGCTTGACGAAAAAGAGCGGGCGGAGCACATAATGCTCGTAGACCTTGGTAGGAACGACCTTGGACGGGTTGCTAAGCCGGGAAGCGTGGAAGTAACCGAACTGATGGGAATAGAGAAGTATTCGCACGTCCAGCATATCGTCTCGAATATAAGCGCGGAATTGGACGGAGGTAAGAACGCATTTGACGTTCTTCGCAGCTCTTTCCCCGCCGGCACGGTCAGCGGCGCGCCGAAGATTCGAGCGATGGAGATAATAGAAGAGATAGAGAAGAGCAGAAGGGGCATATATGCCGGCGGGGTTGGCTATTTCGACTTCTCAGGCAATCTCGATTTCGCAATCTCGATCAGAACAATGTTCACCGTGGGTAATAAGGCGTATTTCCAGGCAGGTGCGGGCATAGTGGCCGATTCCGTTCCTGAGGCGGAATTTATAGAGACTGAGAACAAATTAGGTGCTCTGGTAACTACTGCGACAGCGAAAAATGAAAGTGCTTGTGATAGATAACTACGACTCCTTCGTGTACAATCTCGTACAATACGTTGGAGAGCGTGGTGCGGAAGTGGAAGTGAGGAGGAATGACGTGGGGATAGCGGAGCTTGAGAAGATCGATGCAGATAGGCTCATCATTTCACCGGGACCCGGGAGACCGGAGAGAGCAGGAGTTTCTGAGGAAGCTGTAAGAATCTTCAGTTTGAATATCCCCATCCTTGGGGTCTGTTTGGGGCACCAGGTAATAGGAGACGTTTTCGGTGCTAAGATCGGCTACGCACGGAGATTAATGCATGGGAAAGTTTCACTGATAAATCACGATTCTAAGGGGCTATTAAAGGGGGTAGAGAATCCGTTTCACGCAACGCGGTACCATTCACTCGTGGTTTGCGAGGATGGTTTTCCTGCGTGCTTGCAAATTTCCGCACGAGCAGAAGACGGCGAGATAATGGGTATAAGGCATAGAACGTTGCCGATTGAGGGCGTTCAGTTCCATCCCGAATCCGTACTGACCGGAGAAGGGCGGAAGATAATACGGAACTTTTTAGAGCTATGATAAAAGAAGCGATATCGAAAGTAGTAGAAGGAAGAGACCTCGAATCCGATGAAGCAAGGCTTGTGATGGAAGAGATCATGGGTGGGGGAGCGACGAGTGCGCAAATAGCCTCCTTCTTAACTGCGCTGAGGCTGAAAGGGGAGAAGGTGGAAGAGATCGTCTCTTTTGCTCATGCAATGCTTCAGTATGCCTCGGTCATTTCGCCAGAAGTAGATGGTGCAATGGTGGACACCTGTGGAACTGGCGGAGACCGGATAAAGACGTTCAATATAAGCACCATTGCCGCATTCGTATCTGCTGGTGCCGGGTTAGCCGTTGCAAAGCACGGAAACAGAGCAGTGTCGTCAAAAGCGGGCTCTGCGGATGTGCTTGAAGCACTGGGTGTTAACGTAATGCTGGAGCCGGAGCGGGTGCGTGAGTGCATAGAAAAAGTAAGAATAGGGTTTATGTTTGCTCCGATATTCCATCCTGCAATGAAATATGCAATAGGACCGAGAAGGGAGATAGGGATACGAACGGTATTCAACGTGTTAGGACCATTGACAAATCCCGCGAAGGTAAAAGCGCAAGTAATAGGCGTTTATGACGTCTTGCTTGTAGAGAAGATCGCGGAAGTGCTGAGAGGTCTTGGACTGCGACATGCGATAGTTGCTCACGGCTTGGACGGCTTAGATGAAATCTCGCCGATCGGCGAAACTAAGATAGCGGAACTGAAAGACGGGAAAGTTTTAACGTATAGCATCTCGCCGGTGGATTTCGGGTTGGAAAGTGCGAAGGTAAGCGAGATAGAGGGCGGGAATGCGGAGGAGAATGCGCGAATTGCAATTGAGATTTTGAAAGGTGGAAAAGGAGCGAAGAGGGATGCCGTTTTGATGAATGCTGCGGCTGCGATGGTCGTAGGCGGGCTTGCAGCGAACTTGAAAGACGGTTTTGAACTCGCTGCCGTTTCGATAGATTCGGGCGAGGCGTACAGAAAGCTCGAGGATTTGATTCGATTTACGGAGGGGGGGGAGGCAAGGCTTGAACGATTTGATAAATAGGATACTCAGGGATACGAGAGAGGCAGTGGAGCGCCGGAGGAAGGCTAAAATACCTGAGAGGAGGAGTAATATTCTCAGCTTGTCAAATGCAATTAAGGGAAAGGATAAGTCAATAATAGCGGAGATAAAGCCGAAGTCGCCGACGGATGGTGCCCTTATAGGAAACAGAGATGTGGTATCAATAGCCGGTGAATACGCGGAGGGGGGTGCAGTGGCGATATCAGTTCTCACCTCGCCTTATTTCGGTGGTAAAGTAGAGAACGTATCAATAGTGAAGGGTGGAGCAGGTGTTCCGGTGTTGTACAAAGATTTTGTTCTGGATGAATACCAGGTCAGGGAGGGTTACGGATCGGGTGCGGATGCGATACTGCTCATTGAAGGGATTTCACCGGTGGAGGAGCTGTTAGACGTGGTGGCTGATTTGGGACTGGAGGCTGTGGTTGAATGCCACTCAGCAGAAGATATAGAGAAGGCAGTAAATGCCGGAGCGGAGATTATCGGGATTAATAACCGTAACCTCAGGACGCTTGCCGTGGACATCGAGACGACCGCACGACTTGCGGAGTACGTACCGGAGGATAGGATAGTGATAAGCGAGTCCGGGGTTAAGACTGCGGCAGATGCACAGTATTTATTTGACTGCGGTGCGGATGCGTTACTCATCGGGACTGCGTTGATGCGGTCAGAGAATCCAAGGGAGTTTTTACGGGCATGTAGCTATTCCATATAAGTTGTCGGAGCACAAGAAATATATACTCATTGTAAGTAATAGAGATTTGAATAGGATTAAAAGTCCGTTGGATATGTGGGGAGGGGAGACATGAGCGAGTATATCCCGTTTCAATTCAGATGCCGTGCAGTAGATATTGAACATTCCTGCCGTCACAGGAATGAGAAAGAGCCCCGTCATCCACCCGAACTACTCAAGTGTGTTGAGAGTATTGTCAAGGCGACCCAAGGGATGTTATTCCACGGTATAATAAAGTCGGCTGCCAACAACTATCAAATTAATTCCAATTTTGATTCATCTTGGATTAAGGAGGTGAATGCTGCGGGCTGGAAATCCGAGTCCCTCCGCAATCTCGGAAACCTTAAGGGGATACCTAATATACAACCAGACGCTATATTGTCTAAGGATAACGTAACTATTATCGTTGAAATTGAGAAATCGAACAAGAAGACAATATGGTTCGATCTAATAAAAATTATGATGCTTATTGGACAAGGTGTGGCTGATTTTGGAATATTGGTGGGACCACGAAACTACGCTCATAAGGTTGGAGTTTGGGACATTTTCAGTGAAGCATGCGATTATAGGTGGTACCTCGCAGAGTATGCCAAGGTAGATCATAATTTGCTGTCGAGAATTGCTATCATTGGATATACACAAGAGGCACATATTTCCGGTAACTGGGCACGGCTTGATAGTTCTGTAGTAAAAAGTATTAAGGAACAAGCACGCCAACCGTTATCAAAAATGCTTTTTACATAAGTGAACCTTCATTGAATGAGAAAGGAAGTTTAAGAGAGATATTATGGCTCTATTTTCGTGCTTTGTTTAGTCTATAATTTCATTCAATACGTGAGGCTGTATCTCCCAGACACGAGCTTTAAAAACGTTTTAGATGGGCTATCCGTTTATTTATTGCGGGAACGCCCGCCAGAATGCGTAGCTTCACTTGAAAACGCCATTGAACGGATTTTCGAAGATAAGGGCTACGTGAAGTCTAATAAAATAAATACCGATCTATTCGGTGCTATACCGCTATCGGACGCAATAGCTACTTGAAAAGGATAAAAGAAACAGTGTGAAGATGAGTTTATATAGTAAAATGACTTACAATATAGAGGAAGTAAAAATGGAGCAAAATCAATTACTTGAACGCATTGCGTTAAATCCTAAAGTCATGGTTGGAAAACCGGTCATTAGAGGCACGCGGTTAACAGTGCAGTACATTTTGAATCTATTAGCACATGGAGCAGCCGTTGATGAAATTCTCTTAGAATACAAAGGATTGACAAAAGAGGATATTTTAGCCTGTTTACTGTACGCTTCTGAAACACTCGAAGACACAACGTTTATGCCTTTAGTAGAGGCGGTTTAGACATGCGTTTTCTTGTTGATGAATGCACGGGTCCTGCAGTTGCTAAATGGTTGCAAAGATTACATCACGATGTATTTTCCGTTTATGATGTGGCTCGGGGATTAGATGATGAGAGCATTATAGAGAAAGCAAATCTTGGGAACTATATCTTGATTACCAATGATAAAGATTTTGGCGAACTTGTATTCCGCATGAGAAAACCACACAAAGGTGTAATCCTTTTGCGATTAGAAGATGAACGGTCTGAGAATAAAATTGCTGTATTACAGCAGGTATTAGAGTCCTACTCTGACAAGCTTGTCAATAATTTTATAATTGTGACTGAGAAAACCGTGCGTATTGTTGAAGAAAGTAGGGGTAAACTATGAGGCAACGGCGTATAACAAAGCGTATCTGGCTTCGGTGCTTTGCACCTGCGCCCAAATCCAGCCTATCGGCTGGACTTCAGATACGCTCGAACCGTTATGCGAAATGCTTTTTATATGAGTGAACCTTCATTGAGAGAAAGGAAGTTTAAGAGGGATATTATGGCTCTATTTTCGTGCTTTGTTTGGTCTATAATTTCATTCAATACAACATTAGACCGGCTCTTCATTGCTGGGTAACGTGGATAGAGCTTCAAGTTCTCTTCACGATCATCGTCACATTCAAGTCCCTT
>JAUWPM010000051.1 GCA_030611585.1 Methanosarcinales archaeon
TCGTTCCAAATCGTTTCTTAGTATGCCAGCAAAGCCTTCGATAGTAACAAGAGGCGACCTCAAGTCATGCGATACAGTGTAGGTGAACCTTTCCAGCTCGGCGTTCTTTGCTCTCAACTCCTCTTCCAAATACTTTAACCCAGTTATGTCTTTTTAAACCGCCGTTACAGCCGTTGTTCTTCCGTCTGGTTCTTTAACGGGGCTCAACGTTCGGAGGAAATATCTATTGTCCCTGCGACTTCTATGTTCTTGCATGGTAGACTCGCCGGTTTCAAATACTTCTTCCACTATTTCGGCAAACTCTGCCGCTTCTTCCGGCGAATGTAACTCGCCGTAAGTTCTACCTATAACTTCGTCTTCTGGCAAGCCAAGCCGGGATAGATGTTTTTCGTTTACGAACAGATACCTGCAATCTCTATCCACCAAATATACGCTATCTTTGGTAGACTCCACCAGGGAGCGATATTCCTGCTCTGACTTTCTAATCGCATTCTCTGCAACTTTGCGCTCGGTGATGTCACGAATTGATTCAATCGCTCCTACAATATTCCCCTCACCATCGAAGAGTGGTGTTGCAGTCCCCCAAAGATAAGCTCCCTTTCCTCCGTACATGGAAGAGATAAAGACTTCGGCAAAAAGTGTGTTCCCCTTTCTCCTGACATATTCATAGCGGGACGCAATCTCCTTATCGCGTAAAAAGATTAAATCAATCAATATCGGTCTTCTAACTCCATAAAATGGTAATGCATAGGCATAATCGCCTTTCCCAATAATCTCCTCCTTTCGGACCCCCGTCATCTCCTCAATTGCACGGTTCCATGCGATTACCTTTTTATCCCTGTCAATAATAAGTGTCGCATCAGGGAGGAACTCAATAGTATCCCACAACTGCTTGTTAGCATTGCGTAATTCATCATCCACCCGTTCGCGCTCAGTTATATCTTGCAAGGTCTCTATCGCTCCAATAACCGCTCCTTCAGAGTCTCTTAATGGCGCTGCGGTGAATAGGAGCCATTTACCTTCCTCTCCAAGAGCGGGGAAGAACTCAGAAGCTTCATAAGCGCCTTCTATTAAAGATGATTTCTGGTATTTATCCCCATACAAATCTTTGAATTTACTCTTCGGCGCTTCATCCACGATCAAATCCGCCATAACAGGTCTCCGCTCCGCATAAAATGCTATCCACTGCTCATCTGACCCCACTGCTACTTCTCTTTTTAATCCTGTTAGAGATTCGACAGCGGTATTCCAGTGCGTGATTTTATGCTCGCTATTGATTGCAAATACAGGAATGTTCATGCCATCAACGATTTTTACGAGTTTCTCCTCCGCCTGCTTCCGCTCGGTGAGGTCAATTACGATTGAGCGCGTCCGGATGAATTCTCCCTTGCTGTTGTGCAGAACCGAAGCATGGATATTGACCGGCATGACACTGCCATCTTTACGAACAAATTCCAGCTCGATGTTGAGCACTCCTCCTTCCTTCACCAAGCGCTGAAGACGTTTACGCCCCCGATTGGCTGACTCCTGAGTCTGAATATCAAAGATCGTTTTTTTACCTATTACTTCCTTCTTAGTATAGCCGAGCCAGTGTAGCTCCGTCTTATTCATATCCGTGATTCGTCCTTGAGAGTCAACGGTGTGATAACCTAAGGGCGCCTTTTCGTAAAGGTCGTAATACTCCTCTTTTGCAATCCGCAGTGCCTCCTCCGCACGCTTTCGTTCCTCGTCCAGTTCTATGTTGTGCAGAGCAAGAGCGACGTCGTCCGCTACTTCTTCCCTTCCTTTTCCCGTGAACATGATGAACGGAATCGTGTTGCCACTCTGCCGAAGAGTTTTGAGGAATTCCAGACCATCCATCACCGGCATCTGATAGTCTGAGACTACCATGTCGTATTTACCGCCTTTCAAGAGTTCGATGGCTTCTTCAGCCGAGGTTGCGGTATCAATGCTAAACTCTGCATGTTCTCGCTCCAAGAAAGCTTTTGTCAACGCGAGGAAATCCGGCTCGTCATCTACATGCAGCACCTTTATCCCCTTCTGCTCTTCGCGCATCTACTATCAATTCACCCCCGCACACACCACACCATCAAGTTACAGGACTGGCTTTATCCCAGCCATGCCATGTATCCTAACTAAAGGTAAGACACGAAGACACCTTAAAGTTATCGGTCTTCACGGGAGAAAGACAGTTAAACGTGCCTTTTTCTGAGTAGAAAGCGGAAAAAATCCTCGATCAAGTCCAACGTCTCCGGGAGTATCACAAACACCGCATAGGCAACGGCAATTAACGAGACCATCACGAATATCCGCGCTATTATGCCGTGTGCAATGTGAAAGCTCTGGAGTGGAGGACCGAACCATTGCCCGAAATACGCTGCGGAGACAAACACGTTTCTGACGATGTTCAGCACGTAAATGGTGGGAACAGAGACGAGAAAGGCTTTGAACTTTCTTCCCAGCGGGGCAGTGACACCAAATACCAGCCCGATAAAAAGGACTATACTTTGTATCGCCGTGCACGCTAAGATTATCTCTATCTGTTTGTAAACCGCATGAAACGAACTGCTGGTGGAGTAGATGCTGGAAGGATACACCATATAAACGCCCACGTTGAAAAGAGTGAGTACAGTAGCAGTGATTTTCGCGGTGACGTAAATGATTAGAGTCTCAAGAGCGGGTATTTCAGAGACAGGGAAGTAAAAGACCGCGGTGATCATTGCAATTTTGGTTATCGTGAAAAACAAATCCTCATCTCCCTTTTCGCTTACCTCCGCCGTTGGCTTTAGCATAAGAGCGGCTAAAAGCAGCGTAAAGGCAAGAAATATAATCGATATCGAAGCGTCAAAGTATTCGCCCTCGGTAAGGTAGTAGAAGACTTCAGAAGCACAGTAAACGGCGACAAATAGCCAGCCCAGACCGCCCGCCTCTCTTTTACGAAATACCAGCGCCAGAAGGAAAAGGCCGATTGCAATGAACGGAATGATGGATTTTAAAATCATTTGCTATTCTCCTATCCCCCACAGTTTTTAATCTAAGTAAAACTACAGAAATAAAAGCTCACCGCAAACTTTATTTACTTCTACATACAAGCAACGATCATGATAACGAAACTGAGCATAAAGAATTTTAGAGGAATAAAAGAAGGGGAGATAGAATTAGCTCCGCTGACAATCCTCTTAGGAGGGAATAATTCGGGGAAGTCCACAATTCTTGAAGCTCTGTTCTTAGCACCCAATCCTTTCCGCAGAGTTCCCTATGTGATTGGTAGCCATACCTCAGCGGCAGAAGTCATCCATGCAATGCATGAGACTCTCAACAGCGAGGGCTATGCATTCTTGCTCTACAATTATGTAGCAAGCCAAGCTGAAATAGGCTGTAAAGGGGATGGTGACGATTACTTGCTTCTATTCACCGGAAAATATCCGAATATCTTCGTGTCTACAAACAAGCAGAAGACAGGAGCACTTTATCAAGCAACAATTGATGGTGAAATGATAGAAACACACAATATTGGAAGGATGCCTATGTCTGAGGCACTTTTGATAGGTGGGGAGGTATTAGAATTGTTCATAGATAATACGCTCTTAATCAGCTCAAGATTGGTCAAAATGGGTTATCAATACTTACAGAGAAATTGGGCGTCAATCATAAATTTAGGAATTTGCAAAAAAGTCGCTGAGGACGTTTCTGGGCTTGTTTATGATAATTACAAGGACATAACAATCGAACCTTTTCTTGGTAGCGGACTGGCGATTTACGGATTCTTAGAAGATGGGCGGAGGATACGACTTGGCGACCTTGGTGAAGGTGTTCAGAGTTACATAATTGCACGGATTCTTTACGAATTAGAGAAACCGAAGGTCTTGCTCTGGGATGACATTGAAGCGCATCTCAATCCGAGAATGCTGCTGAGTATCGCGGAATGGTTTTATGATCTAATAGAAAACGGTAACCAGATCATAATTACGACACATAGTTTAGAGGCTGCGAGAACAATAGCAGGTTTAAATGAAGAAAAAGCGGCGATTTATCTTACCTCGTTGGAGAAAAGCACTCTTAAAACTAAGAGGCTCACGTTAAAAGAGATGGAGGAGTTTATCGAAGCTGGAATTGATGTGAGGGTTGCGGAGCCTTTGTTACTATGAAACTCTATACGTTAGAACCGAGCAGCAGATTAGCGACAAATATTCAGCATAATTGCTTTTCATTTAAACGGTGACAAAATCGCAGGGATTGTTAAACCCAAAACGGAAAAAAGGGATACCTGTATTGATTTAATCCCAACATACCTAAAAGGAAACATTCGCAAAATTCTGATTCTGATAGATCAAGAAGATGAGCGGTTAAATGCAATTTATAAGAGAATTCAAAAGGATTTGGAAAAACTTACAACGGGTAAAATCGAAGTAATTGAAGAAGATACTGTAGAAAGACTGAGAATTTACAAAGGAAGATATGTAAACAAAGAATTTGAGTTGATACTCGTTATAAATGGTCTTGATGAAATCTATACGGACAAGCACAGCATAGAAGACCATTTCCTGAAAGCTGCGGAAAAGGTTTCAATAGCTGTGGGTGATTTTGAAAATGCTAAAGCGGCATGGAAGTCATTCTCTAACGATCAACAGCTAAAAATCTTCAAAGAATTGAGGGAACATAGAAAACTTGTAGAAGCAGTATTTCTGCAACAGGTCCAAGGCTGTCAATATATCAAGAGGAGTACGAGGGAGTCGTAAAGTATTTCCGACTTATACGCGACTCAATACCGCTTTTATCAAGCCCACCGGTCCGGTCATCATCATATCGCCCGCGGGCGCGGCGAAAATACCAAGCCCTTTCATTTTAGCACGCTTCGGTCCGGTAACAGATACGATCTCCGGTTGGTTCTTGCCTCTTGCCAACGCACCATGCCCACCGTCGTCAAAGACCTCTTTGAAGGTTATCGTCCCGTCTGCGAGTTTATTGATGTAGTTTCCGAGCTTTTGTTTATCAAGGAGGTGTGTATGGTGCTCAAAGACACCGGCTATTTGTCCATCGTTTAAGGACATCGCAATGGTATGTGCATTTCCTACGTTTACGCACATCACCTTCTTCTTCCCTTTCACCCGTTCGTCTTCGAGCGAGCCCAATACCGCAGCAGGTCCGGTATCCATCAATAAGATTTGTCCTTCGTACCATCGTTTCACGGAACGCAATATCGAGTGCATCCGGCTAAGATTCTCCGGCACCTCATCGAGATAAGCGAAGGATTCTATGCCGCTTCCCATCTTCTCCTCGATTAAAGCGAACCTATTTTCGCGATCGGTAACTCCTTGTGGCGCTACACCGTGGTCCTGAACCGCGATTGCAATAACGTCAAAAGCGGTATTCACACTGAAAGAAGAAAGAAAGGGCAAGAGCTGGAGATTGAAGTCAGAGATTTTTATGGGCTTCGCCTCTGCACTCATGCTCCCGACCTCGTCATTGGAGATAACCTCGATTCCGTAACTTTTCACGACTTCCAAATCGTCTCTGATCGTTCGTGCGGCACTTTCGGTCATGTAAACTTTGTGTTCCCGGAGATGTTCAAGAATGGCACGAGTGAACGGACCACCACCAATAGTGTCACCAAAGATGATCAGATCCTCCTTTGATCTCAGCACTTCCGCGGCGAATATGCGCGTAGGAGAAGGTAGAACAAGCTTGTAAGCATTGTCAAATCCCTTCTCGTCGTTATATATCATTATATCCTGCGTTCCCGCTCCTATATCAACAGCAAGTATGTTCATTTTTTACTCTCCTTCCCTTTATCTCGCCTGCAATGCTCTCGTGCATCAACCGTTTCACTTCGTCCATATCAGTAGTCTGACCAAGAACCCACATCAACTTTACCAAAGCAGTTTCCGGCAGCATGTCCTCGCCCTCTATTATTCCAGCATGAAGTAAATCACGACCGGTGTCATACACTCTATCACATATAGTCCCATATAAACATTGCGAAGTCATCACGACCGGTACGCCTTGTTTTATAGCTCGCGCCACGCTTGGAATCCACTCCGCCGATACATGTCCTAATCCCGTCCCTTCCAATACAATGCCCTTATAGCCTTGCTCTACAAAGAAATCGAGTATCGCAGAGTCCGCGCCGGGATAGAACTTTACGAGTCCGCACTTAGCCTCAAGCCTGTCTCTCAGCTCTAATTCTTGCTCGCCACGCTTCTTATAGCCCTGTAAGAATTCAATCCTTATTTCCTCTATATCGCTCGCGTCATAGTGCACCGTACCTATTGGAGCGTCATTTACCGATTGAAAAGCGTCACGTGCGGAGGTATGCATCTTCCTCACTTTCGTGCCGCGATGAATAGAGCAGAAATCGTCCGAAGTGCTTCCGTGCATTAGCACTACAACCTCAGCAAGGTCGCTGCAGGCGGCAACCTTCGCGGCGCAGATCGCATTCATAGTCGCATCGCTGGACGGGCGGTCGGAACTGCGTTGCGACCCCACGAGAACAACCGGCACGGGCGTTCGCACCATGAACGACAGCGCGGCTGCGGTATAGCCCATGGTATCAGTGCCGTGCGTGACAATTACACCTTCTGCACCGTTTTGTATCTCGTTATAAACCTCCGCGGCGAGCTTCCGCCAGTATTCGGCACGCATATTCTCGCTCAGTATGCTGTAAACTACTTTCCCTTTGATCTTTGCGATTGCGCCCAATTCCGGGATTGCCTCAAGTATATCATCGGTGGAGAACTGAGGCGAAACCGCACCGGTTCGGTAATCCACTTTCGAGGCGATTGTGCCGCCGGTAGAGAGGATGGACAAAATAGGTAAACGCGTTTTTATTTTACGACTTTTTACTTCCTCCGCACCGCGTGTCTCTTTTACTACTGCTGCCTTGTCTACAAGCTCTATTTCAGTATTCGCTGGACGTATTCCGATATTGTAGCCGCTATCGAGTTTCACAACGATATTTCTCGATACGGTAGGCATAACGACGCCTTCGTAAACGACCACGCCGCTATCGGTCTCCTTCCTTATCCTTATGCGGTCGCCTTCGCCAAAGCCGAGTTTTTGCATCAAAAGACCATCTCAGATGAAAGGATAAAAAAGCTTTTATATCTTGCGTTGTCAAGCTATAATACAGCAGTAGTTTTTGAGAACTGTAAGTAGGATAAGAAGAAAGAGGAGAAAAGAAAAATGAGTGAGCAAACGTCTGATGCGAATGTAAAAAAGGAGAAGATTAATATCTTCAAGATAGGGGATTTGTGGTGCTTCAAATATTTCTTTGGGGACCGGGAACTTTTTATGGGGTTATCGGAATACTACAACCGAGAGAAATACCGATTTGAACTCACGAGCGATGAAGAGCGGGATAAAGTAACGAAATATCTCGAGGAGAAGGGGTTTGAGCCCGTTCCGATTGAGGATGCCGCGGAGTACACGGTGAAGATAGACCGATTTAAGAAGTACGCGCCAATACTACGGAATTCGATTGATTCCACAGAGAAGGAAAAGGAGCGGGTATTTATAATGAAGGATATGGCTTCGGTGGAGGAAGCGATAGCGAAAGGCGCGGAGAAAGTTGGTGGGGATTGAAGACTGAGTGACGTTCCGCTATAGGGAGGTATATCTGAAGTTTACTTCGGATATAACTACAAAATGGTAGTGTAGTATATACGAACTATGGTTCGTATATTCAGGGTCATATGAAATTGTGCCCCGAAAGGATACTCATATAGGTGGCCTAATAAGGGGGAATAAACGATGCACAGTCGAATATTTCGAGATCCAGAAAAGAATAAATTGATTGACTCTGATCCAGAAGAAAATATAATAGCACTTGGTACATATTACTCTAAGCGTGATAGACAATATAAAGATATGGATAAGTTCTCTAGTTTGATTCTTGATATAAAAAAAGATGAAGCAAAATTAGATACAAAATCAATAGAGTATTACTATCACAAAGAAGCAATCAAGTACTTTACGAATCGGCTACGGTCCATTCTATCGGATATTAAAATAGTTGCATTGCTTGCACTCGCCAAAACTCAAAAAGAATAGGCGTTTGTAAAATGGACCCAATATCTATACTGGCATTGGAGGAAACACCCAGGGTTGGATCTAAAACTTTAGAGAGAGTTCTGTCTATGGCCCCTACATTTGAGCCAAGTACTCCCTTAGATTTAATTGATATACTTAAAAAAGCAAAAGCAAAGTTTAAGAATATTTCCGTGCCCGATGCTCAAGATGCCACGATTGGTTGGAATAAAGCTCATGAGATATGGGCGCTCTCACAGCAGAGAAATATTCGGATAATATCGCGAAACGATTTTCATTATCCCCCAATTCTTTCAAAGATCCCTGATCCCCCTGCGTTATTACATGTGTCAGGGAACATTGATGCTCTAAGCGGGGATTGTATTGCAATCGTAGGAACACGAGAGCCAACGGAATATGGCATAACCGCAGCAAAACGGCTCGGTGCACTTTTTGCAGAAAGAGGGTATGTAGTGGTTAGTGGCTTAGCAAATGGCATTGACGCGGCAGCACATAAAGGCGCATTAGAAGTTAGAGGGCTAACCGTAGCTGTTTTGGCTCATGGACTCGATACCGTTTACCCTATTAAAAACAAAGAACTTGCGGATGCCATACTTAGAAACAGCGGTGCGCTTGTTTCGGAATACCCGTGGGGTACAAGAATGAACCGTAGTTATTTCGTAGCCCGTGATCGAATTCAAAGTGGCTTGTCGCTGGGTGTATTTGTTGTTGAGACCAACATAAAAGGTGGCACTATGCATACCGTAAAATCCTGCAAAGAGCAAAAACGTACACTCATTGTTTTAAAACACCCACCTGATCTGATTGGGCATCCCAAAACGCATGGTAACGCTCAATTAATTTCAGAGGGAAATGCGATAGTCTTTGAAAGCGAAGAAGACATAGACCTGATAGAGATCGAAATAAATCGCGTTAAAAAGGAATTATTAATAGGTCAGGATAAAAACAAAAACTACACTACTTCAATTCAGACAACACTGGATTTACCAATTCAAGAATGAAAGCCCTTATTTTTGACTTAGACCAAACACTTATTGACTCGCAACACATTGAACACTTAAGAAGATCACGCCAATGGACTATTGTATACCAAAAAATTCCCTCTCGTTTAGCCTACGATGGCGTCAACGAAATCCCATCAATCTTAAGGAGCGATCGGGATGTTAAACTTGCAATCGTATCCTCGAGTCCTTCCAGTTATGTGAAACGAGTAGTGCAACATTTCGGGTGGTCATTTGATGTCATCGTCTGTTATCATGACACGACCAAGCATAAACCACACCCGGAGCCGCTTATAGAGGCTGCGAATCGGTTAAAGATTGATGTTAGAGATTGCTGGGCAGTGGGTGATGACTCAAAGGATATTATTGCAGCAAAGGCATTGGGTATGTACGCTGTTGCTGCACGTTGGGGCTCGCTTGACAAAGAGTCTTTGAAAAGGGCAAAACCAGATGCCATATTTGAGACTGTAGCTTCGTTTCACAAGGCGATACGTGAAAAGCTTGCTACTCCTTCCTGATCACAAAAACCTCTTTTCCTTCTTTCTCAACTTCAAATTCAACATCCAAAAACTTCTGCGTGATGTACATGTTCGTTTCGAGATGCTTCGTCACTTCACGTACTTTTATCTCTGATTTACCCTCTGCAAGAGCGATATAAGGAACGAGCTGATCCGCAAGATGGACGTCAATCGTCGAACTCGATTCTAATTCTGTTACGATATTCTTAGCGGCTTCTTCACCAACGAGTTCCGCCCGCTTGCCTCGTTCGCCCAGTGCGCTACCACTTTTGTAGCCCCGCCACAGGGTTATGCCGCAGCCCGTTGTCCACTTACTTCTCTCTTCTATTTCAGTTTTTAGCTCTGCACCGTAGCCCGCTTCATTCAGAACCTTTTCGGCTGCTTTTGCTTGCCGCTCGGCGACATGCGCGGGAAGCCCGCAGGAATGCGAAACTCCGTTTATGATTCCTTCTTCTCCGCCATTCGTTAAAACAAATCCTGTCATGTGCTGTGCCTGTGCCGGACTCACGTGCACGGTTACTAACCCGCCGCCCTTTGGGTAATAACCCCTCCGCTTCAAGTCGAGATGCACCTCACAGCCCATCTTCTGAAGCGCTGCGAGAAACACGTTCGTGTGAAAATCCATTGGCGGTGACCAGCTCACATCGGTGCCACCGACTATACGCACCTTCGTATCGCGATCCGCAAAGAGCGCAACGGGAACGAGGCATTGTAAGAGTAACGTTATGCTGCCCGCAGTGCCGATGTCTATTTCGCCCTCAAAACCTTTGAGTGTCGCCGGCGAGAATTGTAACCGTGTAGACCGCAACTCCAACCCTTCGGTGTGATGACCTCCTGATAACTGCTCTACCGCTTTCACCGCGTGCACGTGCTGTGCGGAAAGCCCTGGCTTTGGTCTGTTCGCCCGGATGTTCGTTATTTCCACTTCGTTTCCGGTTATCGCCGCAAGTGCGATTGCAGTCCTTATTATCTGCCCGCCGCCTTCGCCGACTGAGCCGTCTATTTCGAGCATGCTTCTTCCAGCTCGTTTACGGATGCCGGGTCGTCACCTCGCAGCCGTCCTTTTGCACGATTACCGTGTGCTCCGTTTGCGAAACCAATCCGCCACCTTCTTCTCGTAACACAGGGTACTCTCTTAATGCGCCCGAGTTTCTTAAGGTTCTGAGTGCTAAGTCGAGCCGCTCTCGTGGCAGCCATCGCTTGGCAAACGGCAACCCCTGATACTCCTCTATCGCCTTCAACAGCTTCTTCGCCTCGTGCACGCGAACCGGTTTTGCTTTTATGAGACTGTAAATCTCCGCAGTGCCGTGCTCTGCTATTTTTCCCGCACCATCGGTGACGAACGGCTCTATCGCGACAACGTCGTTCTCCTTTAATACCGCGCCGTGCTCGTACCGCACGTTAGGAATCGTGGGCGGAATATGTGCATTGTATCGTGCGAGACCGTGCCCCGAGAGATTAACGACTGGTTTATAGCCCCTCTCTCTTATGGTATGCTCGATTACCTCGCCTATCTCGATAGTGCTCACGCCATCGCGAATGACCTTTATCGCCGCATCCAACGCCGCTTCTGATGCTTTTACCAGTTCCGCGTGCTCGCCACTCAAATCCACAGTCACTGCACTATCCGCAATGTAACCGTCTACGTGAACTCCAATGTCTATCTTCACGACGTCCTTGCCGAAAACGGTCTCGTCGTCTATCGAAGGCGTAGCATGTGCCGCTTCATCGTTCCGAGAGATATTGCATGGAAACGCGGGTTCCCCGCCCTTTTCCCTCGTGCTCTGCTCCACGAATTCCGCAACCTCTAACAGTAACGCTCCTTCCTTTACTTTCGCTACCGCTCCTTCTCGCACCTCTGCCAGAATCCTACCAGCTTTTCTATACTTATCTAATACAAGTTCTATTTCCTCTTCCATTTTTTTGAACTCCAAAATCCCGTTTGTTTATTCTACGTTATATACCAATAGAATTTATTAACATAAGCTAACACTCATGTCGCCTCTATTTTTTACGCACTTCCTCTTCGAGGTCAATGCCCTTAAATCCTGTATAGAGCGGGCGGAGAAAACCGCTGGGAGACAAGGACAAAAAAAGCAGGCTTGGAAGAGTGCAATAAATAAGGGTTAAAAGGCAACGGGAATATATACGCATGTAAGTAATAAGGATCTGAGTAAAATAAAAAGTCCGTTGGATAGCTTATGGATAAGAGGAGGGGATTGAGGATGCTTGAAGATGGAAGAGTTCGATCAGAGGCATGTATATGCGAACCACGTTCGGATATATCGCCAAATTGGAAGGATATGCGACATGGCAAGCGATAGGGAAGATATTGGAAAATATTTATAATAAAATAGGATATATATGCTTCTGTATAATGCTTGTTAGCCAATTAAAAAAGGAACACAATAGCTATGACATACGAATCAGTTGATCAGTTGCAGAAAGCATTGACCGAAGAGGTATTTCATTATGCTAAAGACTCGAAAAAGGCTGCTGGACGGGCGTTAGGTACAATTGTTGAAATAATTACATTTTATGTTATCACCACCTTGATGAGAAGCATAGGATATATAAAGCTTTCCGCCATTCATTTCTATATGAGGGGGGAGCTTGGAAATGGCTGTCTATTATCGTCAAACCACTTTTCAACAGCGGAGATATCTGTTTGAGTTGGCT
>JAUWPM010000022.1 GCA_030611585.1 Methanosarcinales archaeon
CTTCCCACCAATTCCTTTATACTCTTCATTCCGAACCGTTTGAGAATATCAACAATCTCGCTCCTCCATGCTGCGTACAGATTGATCAGACGTTGAGCACCCCATTCTACGTCAACCGCTCTGGAAAGTTCCGGGTCGGTCGTTGCAATTCCTCGGGGGCAGCCCCTACCGGATTCACAATTACCACACCGCACACAGCCCAGAGCAACGAGCTCGGCGGTGCCAAGAGCAACGCCGTCAGCACCCAGGGCAATCGCTTTTGCCGCGTCGTGGGCTGTTCTTATACCTCCGCTTGCGATAACCGTCATCTCATCTCGTATTCCCTCCGCTTTAAGGAACTCATGCACTTTCGGTATCGCATACTCAATGGGCATTGCGATGTTCTTCTTCGCAATGTCGGGTGCCGCACCCGTGCCACCATAACTACCATCCAGATGGATAATATTTGCCCCTGCGTAATAGCTCCCCATAGCAACCATATCCACATCCGTGGGCGTGGAAACCTTTACAGAGACAATAGCATCTGGATTTAGCTCTTTTATCCAATCTACGTGTTTCTTATGGTCTTCCACCGAATAGACGCTGTGAAATGGAAAAGGCGAGAACAGACCACTCCCTAAAACAGCTTCTCGCATACGTGCAACTTCGGGTGTTACTTTATCGCCCAGTAAATGCCCGCCGAGACCCGGTTTTGCTCCTTGGGCATACTTGAATTCCACTATCTTTACGCGTTGGATGGTATCTTCCGTCACACCGAACAGCCCGGTTGCAACCTGCGTAATCACGTTGTCGTCGTATTCTTTTAGTGCTTCCGGGTAGCCGCCCTCGCCCGTGCATGTGAATGTGCCCCATGCTCTTGCCGCTTTCGCTCTTGCAAGCATTACTGATAGACTGACGGAACCAAAAGACATCCCGCCACCGTAGAACGGCACCGCAATACTGATTCTTTTCCCTTCTCTCCGTTTATTCAGCTCTATCTCGGTGCTTACATCATCATCTTCAAGGTTGTGAGCTGTGAATTGTGAATAGTTATCCCTATTCCCTTCATTCTCCGGGAAATTGAAGAATATGCGGTCAAAACCACCGCCGGAATCACCAATTTCATACCTCCTACCTTTAAGCGGCAATCCCGTCTCCGCCTGCTTCCACGTTCCGAGTATGAGGTCACGAGTCCAGCGATAATCGCCCATAGTCCTGTAATCCCGACTTACGTCCAGGGAAAGCGCATTTCGGGGGCAGTGATTGACGCAGTAAAAAGGTTCATCTTCACATGAAGTGCCTATACAGCGGTAACTTAACGGCTTAGAAGTTCTGTTATACCCCGTTTTTCGCTCGTGCACTCCGAACGGGCATACCTGAGCGCATGTGCCGCAGTTTATGCATTTAGAAAGGCCCCTTTTTACTTCTATCTCGCTTATCTCATTCGGAAACCGTGAAGGAGCGATCTTAATCGCTGGGCTTATCATCTTATAGCACCTCCGTTCAGTGCAAAAATTTTATCAAACGTCTCTCTCTCGATCTCGTCAAAGAATATTGCCCTTCCTACTTCTCCTCGCAGCCTTCTGACTTCGCGTAAGCCCATAGCGCCTAAAACCTCAAGAAGCTGGTTTCTCCATGCACCGATGAGATTTATTATGCGTTGCGCGCCCCATTGCGGATTTACGTCTTTTGACTCTACCGGACACGGCAATTGCGGATCGTCGTGACATCTTTTGCAATACCTGCATTCAAGGGCGAAAAGAAGCGGCAGGTCAATGGCAGTCAAATCCGCACCGCATATTATCGCCTTAGCCACGTGCTCCGCCATTGCGATACCACCGCTCACGATGAGCGTAACTTCATCCCGGATTTTGAGATCCACCAGATGCTGGTGGACGTTCAGGGTCATATCCTTTATAAATCCCTGCTCTGATTGCGAAGCGTTTTTGATTAAACTTTTCTTAAAAGTTTGACCATTGACGTCTGCATAAAGATGAATGACCTCTACGCCCGCATAAGTCAATTCTTCCACGAGTTCCTCTACGTTATCACCAAAAGGAACCCTTACAGAGACAATAATTCCTGAATTTAGCTTCTTTGCCTCGTGTACCACACTCAGAACGTCTTCACCATATTCAAATTCCACCATTTTGCATGCCTTAATCAAATCTGCTTCAAAGCTGTGAAGTGTGAGATGTGAGATGTGAGGTATGAGGTGTGAAGTATGACCCCTAGTCCCTATTCCCCATTCCCTATTCCCTTCACTCTTAAACCATTCACCATCTACATCCACAATCATAAAGGTGCCTAAGTAAGAGGCAGCCTTTGCCATTGCTTCATCTACGTTCTCATGCTTTCCAAAGGGGAGTGTATCAAAGATTATCGGTATTGGTATGTTTAACGTAGGAGGGATTGACGATCTGATTGCGCCGTGAGCATCAAATTCGATTGCCGGTAACTTTCTCCCGACGTCCACTGTGGTACTGATGTATTCTCTACCATGAATCCCATCCCTCGTGGGTCTTACAATCTCGGACATATCCGTCCACATCGAATCGAACCCTTCACCGGAAAACGGTCCGCGGTAGCCCGCACCGGAAACGGGTATCTTACCGGTCTCTGCCTGATACCAGTTCGTACTGATTATCTCCGGCGTCCAGTAAGAATCGCCGAGCTTGGGATATTCCTTACTCTCTCTGATGCTCAATGCTTCTCTCGGGCACTCCTGAATACAGTTGAAGCAGCCTTTGCAGCGATAATCAACGGGTTCCGCCATATCTCTTGGGTCCTCTTCATTCCTACTGTGGACGTCGTAGACGCAAACTATTGCGCACCGTCCGCAATTTATGCACCGCTCGTCCCTCTCTATCTCGAACTTACCGATTGGCGGATACCTGGGCGGTGTCTGTTTCACTTCGATACTGTATTTTTTTGGCATGTTAATCAACCTCCGTAAAAGCTCAAAATGTCCGTGCTAACGGTTTCTTTGGTAAATTTTTGAAAGAAAGGTTTGCATACACAAACCTCCAGTAGTCATCACTTGACTCTATTGCCGAGACGAAATCCTTTATAGCTTCCTTCGGCTTGCCGAATCTATCTGCAAGCATCTTCTCCAGCTCTGTCCATGCCGCAACGAGGTCCAGGTCGTTCTGACATACTTCTCTGCACATCCCACAATGCGTGCATAAAAAGACCTTATCAGAATCGCTTTTCGATATTTCCTCGCCATCGAGCAGTTTCTTAGCGAGATAAAGCTTGTTCTTTGGCGTTACTAACTCTTCATTGGTAACAAGGTATGCAGGGCAGACAGTAGCACAGCTTCCACATTTAATACACGAATACGCCGTCTTCTCAAGCAGCGATTCCTCTTTAAACTCTTCCTTTGGGCGTGTAAGTTTACCAAAAATCGGCGTAGCTAAAGTTGCAAGCTGGATCAGCAGTCTGAACACGAGCGGTTTAAACGTTATTCCACGTATATTTGCCCATTTTGTTCTCACGGCGAAGAATTTATGTGGATTTAAAATATTCCGCGGATCAACCTCACTTTTATACGTTTTGTAGATTTCAAACCTCTTCTTCTCACATTTGTCCTTTATGAATGGCGTATTCCAGATGCCGACTCCGTAAGGGACTCCACCAAACTTTAGCCCAAGTCTCGTAAGGACCGGAACAAGAGTTATATGGATGAGGTACGCTTTTGAATCTCTTACGTCGGCCATGTGCGTTAACATCAGTAGTGCTTTCTCTTTACCCACAATATGCGATTCCACCTGTATCTCCACCCCACGTCTTTCTGCTATCCTCTTTGCCGCATTGAGATACGGAACTGTGTTTTCAATGGGGATAACGAGTTCAGACGCCAGTGGAGTTGGCTTGCCGCCTCTTCTCTTCATTGGGAAGAGCCGTTCGTGCCAGAGATAATTTGAGAGATAATCGTCCGCAAGGCTACCTCTGCCTTCTGCGAAGTCGAGAAATCTCGTTTCTTCCGCGACCTCTTCGGACTCTACCAATACTGCATCTTTCGCACCGAGGAGACCATCGCCTAAAACGGCGTTTGCCTCTTCCAGATGTGAAGCATCCAGGTATCTTATGTGGTATATCTTGAGGTCCTCTTTTATCAGGTCCTTTATGAAATTAAAGGCGTCTTCGGCGCTCTCGGAGTATATCATATGTGGTAATGACTTTTCCGGCTTCTTCCTCAGTTTCAATGTCGCAGTCAGAACTATGCCGAACTGCCCCTCGGTGCCGAAAAACCGTGCGAACTTCTCTTCGCCTGAATTAACAGACCCCACCGTGCCCGAAGGAAACAAGACTTCGATTGATTCAATCTGGTATTTTAGATGCCCGAACCTGTAGCTTCCTATTCCGTAGCCCCCGGTAGCAATCCAGCCGCCAACAGTGGAGAAGAAGCTTGAAGGGTATGCTCTGAGCGAGAGATTCTCGGACTGCAAGAAGCTCTCAATTTCTGACCATCTGACGCCTGTTTGGACTTTTAGCGTCTCCTTTTCCTCGTTCAACTCAACAATCTTGTTCATGAACGATAAATCAAGAACAATGCCCTTTACCGTGGGAACCGCCCCGCCAAGTCCGGAAGAGACGGAACCTCTCGGGAATAGTGCCACCTTCTCCTCGTTCGCGAATTGAACGATTTTCTGGAGTGCTTCAACGCTTTTAGGCAGGATTACAAGTTCTGGAGTGGTGTGAAAGAGTCGCTTTGTGAATGGGACCTCTCCGATGTCCCTACTGTATAGCTCACGCTCGAATTCGCCTTCTATTACCCTCGCATCACTTCCAATGAGTCCTTTTAGTCTCGCCTTTAAGTTCTCGTCCATGCTAAAACTTTTTAGAGGAAATAGTTCCTTTGATCAAACTAAGCCCCTTCGGGGCTTGCGGGAATGTGGGCAGAGCCCACGATTTGTGAAAGAAAGTTTGACTCATAGCACCCCTAAATACTCCTTCAGCTCCCATTCCGTCACGCTCACACGGTAATTGTCCCATTCCACCTTCTTGGACGTGATGAAATTGTTGAAGATGTGGTCGCCAAGAGCTTCTCTCACTAATTCACTCTTCTCTGTCAGTGCAATTGCCTCGATCAGACTCCCGGGCAGCGATTTTATTCCTTCTTCTGCCTTTGCCTCTTCGCTCATCAGGTAAACGTCCTTCTCTGCAGGTGCTGGCAACTCGTATTTGTTCTTCATTCCCGCCAACCCGGCAGCGAGCATCACCGAAAATGCTAAGTACGGGTTGCATGCGGGGTCAGGGCTGCGGAATTCCACACGCGTAGCTTTCTCTTTCCCTGGCTTGTACATCGGCACCCGCACGAGCGTGGAGCGGTTGCGACGCGCCCATGAGATGTACACGGGTGCTTCGTATCCAGGAACCAAACGCTTATACGAGTTTACCCATTGATTGGTGACCGCGGTTAGCTCCGGTGCGTGTCTTAACAAACCCGCGATGTACCCTCTGCCCTCTTCGGACAGGTGATATTCATCATTCAAGTCGAAGAACGCGTTTTTGTCGCCCTTAAATAATGATTGATGTACGTGCATTCCCGAGCCATTCACGCCGAAGATGGGCTTTGGCATGAAAGTGGCATAGCATCCGTATCGCTGCGCTATCTCCTTTACCACAATCCGATGAGTCATCACCTGGTCTGCCATCGTCAGCGCGTCCTTATATCGAAGGTCTATCTCGTGCTGTGAAGGCGCAACTTCATGGTGGCTGTACTCCACCTCTATGCCCATTTCCTCCAGAGTGAGGATCGTATCTCTTCGCAAATCGCTTCCAGCATCCAGCGTCGTCAGGTCGAAGTAGCCACCTTCATCCAGCACTTCCGGGTTCTTATTGTCCCGCAAGTAGAAATACTCCAGCTCTGGACCGACGTAGAACGTGTAGCCGTATTCCTCCCGCAGCTTCTCCAGGTTCCGCTTCAAGATGTATCTGGGGTCGCCCTCGTAGGGGTCCCCACTGGGCTGTAAAATGTCACAGAACATTCTCGCAACTGCGTTCTCCTTCGGTCTCCAGGGAACAATTCGGAACGTAGCGGGGTCTGGCTTCGCGAGCATGTCGCTCTCGTCAATCCGTGCAAATCCTTTTATCGAGGAGCCGTCAAACCCCATTCCCTCGTCAAAGGCGCCTTCCAATTCTTTCGGCGTGATTGCAAAGCTCTTCAACTGCCCCAGAATGTCCGTGAACCACAGTCGCATGAACTTTACATCTTGCTTCTCTACCACTTCAAATACTGATTCTTTCGTCTTGATTTTCGCATCATTTTCCATCTTGTTTTTCCTCCTCTACATTTTAATGCCTGCCAGCCCCTCTTTAGACTATTTGAGAACTTTTGAGAAGTTTTCACACAAGTTATGAAACGGTAAACGGGAGATCATAAGTGAAAAAGAAGAGGAATTCGCACTCCTTCTAAATGCTACCACTCAACTTTTTTACGGAATGGCGAGGTTCCCGGGGCGATTGGCTGAAGGATCAAAAAGAATGTAATATTACAAAAAAATGAAAGTGCCGGAACGGGTAACAATTGCTCTGGATGAAGAGACTGCGGAGCTATTTAAAAAGGCTAAGGCAGAGTTGAGAGTATCACAAAGCGAGTTAATGCGTGAAGCATTGAAATTCTACTGCAAATATCGAACGCTCTTTGAGCCCGTTGATGCGGAGAAGGTGCGCACATATATCGAGATGCTCTCCACGGGCGAACATATCATAATAGATATAGACCACTGGCTCTTATTTCTGAACTTTATCAAATCACATCCAGATAATGAGAAGTTCTGGGAATCGCATAAGGCAATCTGCGAATCGCATGCCGAGCAGTTCAAATACAAACTTTATCATGCGGAATACATTCTAAAACGGCTTGAGGCTTGCAATCTGTTCAAATTACACGAAGATTCGGAAAATGCATTTACTATCGTTTTGGGGCCCGACATAACCAGGGAATTTGTTAAAACGGAGCTTGAGGAGATCTTCGCCGGGATGGGCCTCAAAGTGGAGATAAAAGAAGATCTGGCAAAGCTAAGAGTGCGGGTCTTGCATGATTTAGATTGCTGAGTTCAGAAACGAGAAAACCTAAATCGTTGACACAGATTAACGCAGATTAACACAAACAAGATGAAAAGAGCGATGCCATTAAAAATATGCCAGCCAGCCCAACAGCAAAAGAAAAAATCCGTGTAAATCAGTGTAAATCCGCGTCTTAAATAGGTGGAAAGTTATACTTTATATACAATAAAAAGCACAAAAATAAGGGTGCTTTTACACACCCTCATTCTGCTAACTTCTCGAACAATTCCGGTTCGACTTCGTGCAGACCCGACTAACTACCCAGTATCTTGTCCACCTCATCTCTATCGGCATCCATTACATAAGATATACCGCTGATTTACCAAACTTCCTCTTCAAGTCCGGTGCGGTAATGAATACCTCCTCCACGGTGTCGCCAAATTGTTTTATGTATACGGGCACTTCATTCTCCTCCACGATGCATTTACCTATGGTCTTACCCACCATGGCGGCTGCGAGTGGTGCTCTTGCCATTCCTATGAGCTTGAAATACGGCGCGCCTAATGCCAGTCCTTTAAATATCTGGTCTTTTAAGGTAAATCCTCCTGCTACCGCAACGTCAGGGACATATTCGCCTTTCTGGGCAAGCCCGTCGAGATACTTATAGAGCAAAGAAAAAATCTCCACTGGTGGTATGCCCCACTCGTTCATCATTCGCCATGGACTCATCCCGCCATCCTGTTACCACTTTTTGTACAGTCCTACCCGCCATTCCAGGTCCTGAAAATATGTTACTTTCCCAAAACCTTTTCTGAGAAGAACAGTGTTAAGCTTACAGCTTTATACCCTTCTCCCTCAGATACTCCTTTATCTCGCCTACCGTGTACGTCCCATAATGAAAAATACTCGCTGCCAGGCATGCATCTGCACCATTAACAAAACCCTCGTAAATGTGCTCTAAAGTCCCGACACCACCAGAAGCAGTTACGGGTATGCCCACAGCTTCGGCGATGGCTTTTGTAATGGGGATGTCATAGCCATCTGTTGTTCCATCCCGGTCTTTTGAAGTCAGCAATATCTCAGCAGCTCCGAGCGCCTGCACCTCCTTCGCCCACTTTATCGCATCAATTCCTGTGTACTCTCGCCCACCATAGATAACCACATCGTACCAGGCATTTCTTCCGTCTTCCAATTGCACCTGCGTTTTGCCTTCCGCAGCGGCAGCAGCCTCGAACTTCCTCTTGCAGTCAATTGCAACCACGATACGGGTTCCAAACTTCTCAGCAGCTTCTTTTATTAACTCTGGATTCTTAACCGCGGCGGTATTCATGCTTACCTTATCTGCACCGGCATCAAAGACCTTTTCAAAATCCTCTATGCTCTTTATCCCGCCACCCACACATAACGGAATGGATATTTGCTCCGCTATTTTCTTTACCATTGAGACCATCGTATCCCTACCCTCGTAGGAAGCCGATATGTCGAGGAAGACGAGTTCATCCGCGCCCTGCGCATCGTATCGCTTTGCGAGTTCGACCGGGTCGCCCGCATACTTGAGTTGCTCAAATTCTATTCCCTTCACCACAACTGCTCTGCCCTGCTCATCGAGCGTTGTATCGAGGCAGGGGATAATTCTTTTCGTCATTTTTTTGTTTCTCCTATTCTCCTATTTATTGAAATTCTATCGTTGCCGGTGGCTTATCAGTTAGAGAATAAAGCACGTGGACAACTTCCGGGATCTCTGTGGTAATCCTCTTATCTATCCTCTTTAAGACGTCCCAGGGCACATTAACAGCCTCTGCCGTAATGGCATTCACACTTTTTACCAGTCTAACGACGATTATGTAACCATACGCCCTTTTCCCATCTCGAATCCCGGTAGCCTTGTCGTTCATCAAAACCGCCATACTCTGGAATGCCGCGATATCAGAAGTTTCCGCCTCTACAATCTTCGTTGCTCTTCTTTCTATCTCAACACGTTCAGGCGTTACTTTACCAAGGACTCTCGTAGCAAGTCCGGGACCGGGGAAAGGCGGGCGCTCCGAAAACTCTGGAGGCAACCCCAAACTCCTCGCAACTTCTCTTACTTCATCTTTGTATATCTCCCGCAAAGGCTCAACGATCGTTAGTCCATAACTTTCCGGATCAATGCCTATCTGTTCAAGAATGTTATGCTGGGTCTTGATTCCCTTCACCGTTTCAAGAACGTCTGCCGCTATTGTCCCCTGCACTAAATAATTAGCGTTCTCCTCTCGCACAACCCTTGCAAGGACAGAGTAGAAGGTGTTTCTAAACGCTTTCCTCTTCTCTTCGGGCTCGTTAATTCCTTTTAAGGCATCAAAGAACTCATCAGCGGCATCAACTACCCGTGCATTCATATTCCTCTCCTCAAAGAAGTTTATAACTTGCTCTGCTTCGCCTTCACGCATCAATCCATCGTCAATGAAAACTGCTACCAATCGGTCTCCTACCGCATGATGCATGAGAACCGCACAAACGGTAGAATCAACCCCGCCTGAAGCAGCTATGACTGCTTTCCCATCTCCTATCTGCTCTCTTATATCCCGAATTTGCTTTTGTATAAATTTTTCCGGTTCAAACATCTTTTGCCTTCCCACCTCATCAACCAAGCAAAATACCTTCTAACATGTCCTGCTCGACTTCGTGCATCATTGGAATCCCCGTAACTTCGGATGCGAGCTTGCTCAGTGTCGCAATATCGCTTCGGTCTATCAGATCCAGCTTGAACTTTCTTGTACCCGCGAGCAACTGTTTCAAGCCAAGTCCTAACCTCTCGCTGAGATACGTGTAAACGCCAACCGCAGACCATGGTATCTCTGTCCCTATTTTATCGCCATATTCTTTTTTTAGCTCTTCGGTGGCAATGAAGAACTTCTCTGGGCTGTTGCCGTATTTATTAGCGAAATCCCTTGGCAATCTGTTCTTTTCCGCCAGTTCAGTGAAATAAAGAGATTTCATCGCGGACGCTAATGGCGACCTTGCCATTGTAATTGATTTTATAAACGGTCCATTGCCGAAGTTGCTCATTGCTATCGCCTTGAATATCTGCGTCTCGTTGATAAACCCGCCTGCCATGCTTATGTCCGGCACGTATTTCCCCGCGTGCTCTAATATCCTTGCGCACTTCAATACCTGCGCTTCTAAATATACGGTTGGCGTGCTCATCTCGTTCATCATCGGCACGGGACTCATTCCAGTCCCACCACCAGCGCCGTCAAAGGTTATATAATCCACTTTCGCCTCGGAAGCGACTTTCATCGTCCATGCAACGTCCACGGGTCGGTAAGCGCCGGTTTTTATCGTTACGTATTTCGTGCCTAAGCCTCGCAGCCATTCGACGTCCTCCACAAAACCGCGTTCCTCAGGGAATCCGACACGGCTGTGCCGCTCGAAGGTCCTGAACAAGCCGTCCTTGAACGCTTCTTGAACCGCAGGCTCTTCGGGGTCCGGCTGCACAATGTACCCCCTCTTCTTCAGGTCCAAAGCTCGTTCCAGCGAAGAAACGCGTATTTCACCGCCTATCGCCTTTGCGCCCTGTCCCCATTTCCTTTCCACTATGTTCACATCGAGCTGCGAGACCACGTATTCATCAACGCCGAACCTCTGGTCCTCTACGTTCGTTTGCACCACTATATCGCCGTATTTGCCGTCCCAGTATTCCTTGAACAGGTTTACTCGTCGCTCCATCTCCGGTGATTTCGTCACTTTTCCATTCGTGAATACCGATTCTTTATCAACGCCACAGACGTTCTCGCCGATAACAACTATTATCCCTGCGAGTGCAGCGCTGATAGCAAGCCCATTCCAGTTGTTCTTCCCCACATCGGTAGACCCATAAGCGCCGCTTGCCAGAGGTATCTTTAGAGGAATACCCCCTATCCCTATCTTCGATTCTATATTCACATTCGGAAATACCGCCACATCCGGGTTCGGCTCTATCCCTTCTGCACCTCGCAATCTTGACAGGATATTAAAATCAGACCAATCCAGCCTGTAATCCTTGTTAGACGCAGCAGTACTCCACCCGAATTGCTCTGGCTCCGGATACAACACCTCTCGACCCCTGAACGCTGATTTCCCTATCTCGCATAGCACCGTACACTCCTTCACGCAGATCGGACACATGCCACTCAGCGTGTTCACATCTCGCCTTCTCACGGACGTTCCCGTGGTAGACCTCGCATTCGAATATATATCAGCCATTTGTTTCAAACACCTCTCCTCATGTCGCGATACAAAGTAAAAGAATACGGATTCGTCAGACAAGCGGAGCAGATCTCCATTTGTTCTCGTATCATGCCATAATTCCGGTCCTTCTTATTAAAAGCGAATTTTCCCATCTTTTCTATCCCTTTAGCATCCAGTTCTCGCGTCTCTATTATCTCAGCAGAATCGGAAACATTTACGAGCTCTTCACCTACTTGCGTTCGGATTATCAAGCTCGTCCAGCCCACTGGCGAACCAGAAGAGCCCGCTGAAACGTCCGCAAGTTGTGACGAGAAGTCCTCGCAGACCCTGCAGGTGTCCCGCACGCAAGGGTCCAGATCCTTAGTTGGAATAATAAACTCCTTCTCCTCTGTCACCACTATGAAATCCCCCTTTGAAACATAAAACCGCTCCACGTCTCTGATGTTTATTCCCTCCCTTTCTGACAAGAAGGCAACCAAATCACGGTGCCAGAACGCCTCAGTGCCAAAGAGCCCGATCAAGAGTTTCACCCGGTCCAGCTCTAAAGCGGAGTCATGCAGAGCTTGAAGCCTTCGTACCGCCTCCACATTACAACCCGTACCGACCATCGCGATCTTCTCATAACCACGGTCTATCGCCTCCCACACTCCCAGAACAGAAGGACAGGCGGTGTATTTCGGTCCCTTGCCACGCAGAACTTCTTCCGGCGTAGTGGCGACGAAAGGTTCGGCTCTCCAATCTTCCGTCCGCGTAGCGACGACCGCGGCGTCTATAATCCCGCTTCTTAATGCCTCGCACAGCATTGCCGTTATAACGCTGCCATCCTGACCCACCTCTCGCAGGCCCTTATCCGTTGCTCGCGCACTTATTATCTCCTTGTAGTGTCCAAGGATTCGCTCTTCATGCCCGGATGCACAAGGGCTGAAATCGCACACGCCGTATTCCATCCTGGGGCACTCCCCTTCGCATAAACGGCAAGCTGCGAACGAGCGCGGGCAGAAACCGAAACAGAAGCCCTTTGACACCGTCCCGCCACAGCCCTTGTCAAACACTATTTCTTCATCTTTATACTTCTTAAAATCCGGTATGAACGCTGCACAAGCACCACAATAGCAGCATACTGGAAATCTTCTTCCGTTTACCATAGACTTTTTCCCTCTTTTTTATTGGTAATGCTTCTCTTTATCCTCTAACCTAATACCTAATAATAGCATAAAAAGACTATTTGAGAACTTTTCATAAAAGTTATGAAAGACAAAATATACGTAAAAACAAAAGGATTAATGATGATGAGATGAAAGCACCAGAAAGAATTACGATAGCTATGGATAAAGAAACCTCTGAGGTCCTCAAAAAGATGAAGGAAGATTTGGGGATATCGCAAAGCGAGTTAATGCGTGAAGCATTAAAGTTTTATAGCAAGCATAGAACGCTCTTTGAGTCAATTGAAGATAAGAAGGTTTATACTCATGCTGAAATGCTTTCGGCTGGCGAACACGTCATATTAGATATTGACCACTGGCTCTTATTCTTGAGCTTTATCAAATCGCACCCAGAGAAAGAGAAGTTCTGGGGATTGCATCGAGAAGTTTGCCAGGCACATGCGGAACAGTTCAAGCATAAATCTTACCGTGTAGAATATATTCTAAAACGCCTTGAAGCTTGCAATTTCTTTAAATTGAGCAAAACCGCCAAAGACGAGTTCACGCTGGTTTTAGGTTCCGATATGCAAAAGCAATTCGTTAAAACGGAACTTGAGGAAATCTTTGCCGGAATGGGCTTCCAAATAGAGATAAAAGGGGATTTCGCAAAACTGAGGGTGAAAGTGTTGCATGAATGAATGAGGATAAATGTTGATCGGAACTGCTAACATGACTTAACTATCCCTCGATGTTTTATCTTCTTTTTTCTAAAAAGAAAAAGTGTCAGAGCACCGATAAATACTCATTCAATTCCCATTCCGTTACGTTCACCCGGTACTCATCCCATTCCACTATCTTGGAGGTAATGAAATTCCGGAACGTGTGATCGCCTAAGGCTTCTCGCATCAGTTCGCTCTGTTCTGTCAGTGCGATTGCTTCGATCAGACTCCCTGGTAGTGTCTCTATTCGTTCCTGCGCCCTATCCTCCGCACTCATCAGATAAACGTCCTTCTCCGTCGGTGCCGGCAATTCGTAATCGTTCTTCACGCCCGCCAAGCCGGCAGCGAGCATCACGGAAAATGCTAAGTACGGATTGCACGCAGGGTCAGGGCTGCGGAACTCTACCCGTGTCGCTTCCTCTTTCCCCGGCTTGTACATCGGCACCCGCACGAGTGTAGACCGGTTCCTTCGCGCCCACGTGATGTATACAGGCGCTTCGTAGCCCGGAACCAAACGCTTATACGAATTTATCCACTGATTGGCCACGGAGGTAATCTCAGGCGCGTGGCGCAGCAATCCCGCGATGTACCGCTTACCCACATCAGACAACTGATATTCCTCGTCCGGGTCGAAGAATGCGTTTCTATCGCCCTTGAACAACGATTGGTGCACGTGCATTCCGGAGCCGTTCACACCGAAGATGGGTTTTGGCATGAACGTGGCATAGCACCCGTGTTGCTGCGCGATCTCCTTCGCCACGATTCGACAGGTCATTACTTGATCCGCCATCGTCAGCGCGTCGGTATATCGAAGGTCTATCTCGTGCTGCGAAGGCGCAACTTCGTGGTGGCCCGCTTCCACTTTTATCCCCATCGCGGCGAGCGTTGAGATCGTATCCCTGCGGATGTCGCTTCCTGCATCTAACGTCATTAAGTCGAAATAGCCGCCTTCATCCAGCACTTCCAGACTCTTATCGTCCCTCAAGTAGAAATACTCCAGCTCCGGACCGACGTAGAACGTGTAGCCGTATTCTTCTCGCAACTTCTCCAGGTTCCGCTTCAATATGTGGCGTGGATCGCCCTCGTAAGGACTGCCATCTGGCTGTAGAACGTCGCAGAACATCCGTGCAACTACGTCGTCTTGCTTTTTCCACGGGATAATCCGGAACGTAACCGGGTCAGGTTTTGCGAGCATGTCGCTCTCGTCAATCCGCGCGAAGCCCTTTATCGAAGAGCCGTCAAAGCCCATTCCCTCATCAAATGCTGCTTCTAACTCACTCACGGAGATTGAAACACTTTTTAATCGCCCCAAAATGTCGGTGAACCAAAGTCCAACGAATTTCACTCCTTGCTCCTCTACCGCTTCAAATACGTTTTCCTTCGCTTCTACTTCTTTTCCCATCGCGTTACAGACATCTTTATTTACTTCGCATTTAAAGTTTTACCGCAGAGTACGCGGAGTTAGTGGTTTAGTTTATTAGCGGTTCCGCTCGTTAGCTAAATCCGCGGTTAGGTTAATCTGACGATGTCAAGGTATAACTGCCGTAATCCTCTTTAAGACACAGATTTACACAGATTTACGCGGATTTATTTAGGGTGAAGAACAAAGTTGATTTTTCTCATCTGTGTTAATCTGCGTTAATCAGTGTCAACAATTTAGTTTTTCTTGTTTTCCCCTACGCAGGCACAAACTTCGTTCCGTAGTAAATTATTCCCCGGTCACCCTCTTCCCCTAATTTCCTGAACACTGCACGAACGCGCATCCCGGTGCTTATCGCTTCAGGCTCGCATATCACTTCAGAAAGCATACGAGGGCCCTCATCAAGCTTGATAATCGCTAAGGTGTACGGCGTTTGTCGGTTCTGACTCTTCGGCGCTTGATAAACGGTCGTATAAGTAACTACCTCGCCAGTGCCCTCGAATTTATACGGCTCAATGGTTCCTTTTCGCCTGCAGTGCGGACAGACGGAACGCGGGGGAAAGAAGAAACTGCCGCAATTCGAGCAGTGCGTGCCTTCCAGATTATACCGTGATTCTTGCTCCCGCCAGAATTTTGCCGTTGACGCCATTTTTTCCTTTTCTAGTACTTGTACATAAAGTATAGCTTCCTTCTGTTTAAGACACAGATTTACACGGATTTACGCAACACTTTTTCTTTTTCGAAAAAGAAAACCTGTGCTAAAAGAAAAACAAATTTCTTTGGTAAAGCTTTCTTTTTGAAAGAAAGGTTTGTGTTAATCTGTGTCAATAATTTATACCTCGTTATCCGGCATTACAAGAACCTGTGTCCCACTACCTTTGACATCTTCGTGAGCATTTCTTCTACATGTATCATGGAATTAAAAGAAGTGCATAGATTTAAATCCGCTTCGCCTTCGTATACCACAAGCCGTGCGAATAGGCTTGATTCATCTTTCGTTATCTGCATCTTCCTTCGCAACACTTCGTGTATCTCAACCAGAAGTTCTTTTCCGCCTATGCGCTCTTCCCGCATTAAAAATTCTAATCGCGCTCTCAGATCTTTATGCCGTCCCCGGAATGCCAAATCTATCAACTCCTCTGCTTTCTGTCTTTGAAAAAACGCATTCTGCGCAACGTCTTCTATTCTCTGTTCATTAATCGTTAGTGCTGACGAGGAGGCCGCTGATGCTGCTGCTTCCAGTATAGTTATCGCAGCGCCAGCATCGCCACGCGCATAGTCCCTGAGCGTTTTTAAACCTCGATCGGTAATGGTTATTTCTTCTTCATCTGCTATTGACCGTATCAATCGTTCCAGCGCGCCGCTTTTATCTAACGACCCGAAGTGAAGGTTCAGGCATCGTGACCGTATAGCAGGAATGATACCCGCAGGTTTCGTAGTGGAGAAGATGAATCTACAGGTCTTGTTGCTCCGTTCCATAATCCTTCGTAACGCTTGCTGTGCATTTATAGGAAGTAAATCGGCGTTACTGAAAAACAATAGTTTGAACGAGGCATTTATGGGTGATAACGCCGCATATTCCCGTATCATCTCCTTAAAAATGACGAGCGCGGATTTCTGCTCGTTATAAAAGAATTTGAATCGTTTGTTCTCTTTCAACCATTTTTTACCCTGCGCAACGAAATCCGCCGTTTCGATGTGCATGATGTTTTCATCATAGAACTCGCCGTAGAGCTCATTCGCTAAGGCATAAGCTAAGGATGTCTTACCGGTTCCTTTTGGACCCCAGAGCACGAGATTTGGTATCGTTTTCTCCTTGACAAATCCCCGTAGCCGTTTCACCACCTCGTCGTGCCCTACAAGTTCGTCCAACCGCTTCGGTCTGTATTCTTCTGTCCACATCTCTTTTTCATAAATCAACACTTCCCTTTATATTAATTATGCGGGCAGAAACATGCTTTCTTTCCTTACCGAAGTTCATAATGAACACGGCATAACTTCTCCCTTCACCTCCTCACAACAAAATCAAAAAATATCATTTCTCAATCTCGCTTATAACTATCTTACCATCCTTGAAATAGGACAAACTTTGCATGCAGTCCCTCAGGTACTTCTATCCATTCATCTTCCGGAAGTGATTCCAAATCCTCCATGGTTTCTACCTTCATTTTATCCTCGTTGCCTTGCTCAATGCAACACCCAACGCTTTGAAATTCGTTTCTATCTTGTGGTGTTCGTTCTCGCCCTTTGCGGATACGTGAATAGTGAAATGTGCATGCGTGGCAAAGGAATTGATGAAATGTGCTACGTTCTCAGTGCCCATATCCTCCACCCGTTCCGTAGCGAAGTCCGCCTCGAAGACGGTATAGCTCCTTCCCGCACCTCCTATTCCACCTATGTCCACGGCGCATTGCGTAATAGACTCGTCCATGGGAATCGTCGCAGAGCCAAACCGCACGGTCTTTTCCCGTGCTTCGGATTCCGCTTTTCCCAGTGCTTTTTTAAACGCCTCACCTAAAACGATACCGGTATCTTCTATGACGTGGTGGCTCAAGTCCCCTTCTGCCTTCACAACCAAATCAAAAAATCCATGCCGCGCAAACGTGGCGAGCATGTGGTCAAAGAATTTTATCGTTGTGCCTATGTCGTTCGCTCCCGTACCATCGAGGTTCAGTTCTACCTCGACAATCGTTTCTTTTGTCCTTCTTTTTACACGTGCCGTTCTCATTTTTGGTTCACACCTAACCTAACCCAACCTACCTTTCTTTGGAAAAATAGGAGTTATATTTAAAAATAGATGGTGTACTTGTTAAAGGTGAGAAGCGTATGGACGATGCAAAGTACATAGGAAGAGGAAAAGCGAAAGACATTTACCGGAGACCTAACGGCGATATCGTTTTCGTGTTTACCGATCGTGTTACGGCATTTGACGGCATAAAGAAAGCGGAATATAAGGATAAAGGTGCGATTTGCTGTAAACTATCCTGCTTCTGGTTTGAGAAGCTCCAGGCAGAAGGAATAAAAACACATTTCAAGGAGTACGTGCCTCCGAACATGTTAGTGGCAGAGGACGTGAGCATTTTGCCGGTGGAGGTCATAGCTCGCAACTTTTTGTATGGGTCGTTATGGAAACGGTATAAAAAAGGCGAGGTGGATATAAGTAGCGATTTTATTGCGTCTCCGGACGAGAAGCGAGAGGGAATGCCGTTCGCGAAAAGTTATGTGGAATTCACCACCAAGTTCGAGAAGGTTGACAGACCAATAACGGAAGAAGAGCTTGTAGAGAAAGGCTGGATGACGGCAAGCGAGATCGAGTATTTAAAGATGGAGACAATAAAGGTGGGAGAACTAATGAGCCTTTATTTAAGCCAGAAGGGGATAATACTGGCGGATTTCAAGCTCGAATACGGGCGATGCAAGGACTGCGGTGAGATAATTCTTGCGGATGAGGTTGGCACACCGGATGGGTGCAGATTCTGGGATAAGGAAGCGTATGAGCGAAGGGGCGAGATCCTCAGTTTGGATAAGGACGTTTTTAGGCAAGAGAAAGGTGATCTCTCGGAGGTCTATCGTGCAGTGTACAAGGGGATAGTGGATTAGCGTTTGCAAGAGGGAGAGTATTGTTCTTGCAGACATAAGAAATCCCCGTTTCCAAATAAAATTCAATCTCTTTTCTTTATTCGACGGTCATTTATACGCATCTAAATATATTGGTGCAATCAAGATATGAAACTGACAGCTCTGGTTTCGGGTGGTAAAGACGGCTTGTATGCAACGTATCTCGTCGGTAAGAGCCATGAGATTCGCGTTATCGTCACGATAAAATCACTCAACCCCGAATCGTATATGTATCACGTCCCGAACATAGACCTCGTTAGGCTCCAGGCGAAGGCTATGCGGCTTCCGCTGATATTCAAGCAGTCCATGGGAAAGAAAGAGGAGGAGCTTAAGGACCTGAAAGAGGCTTTATCAGATGCAAAAACCCAATACGGCATAGAGGGCGTGGTCTCTGGAGCGATATTCTCCAATTATCAGAAGGAAAGGATAGACGGTATATGTAATGAGCTTGGTCTAAAGAGTTTAGCGCCGCTCTGGAAAAGGAATCCAAAAGAACTCTGGAATGAGATGTTCAAAGCGGGATTTGAGGTGATAATATCTGCGGTTGCCGCTTACGGTCTCACGGAGGAGTGGCTTGGTCGCTACGTAGATAGAGATGCTTTTAATACGCTCTGCGATTTACACGGCACCTGCTACGTGTGCACCGGCGGAGAAGGCGGTGAGTTTGAGACGTTCGTCATTAATTGCCCGCTTTTTACGGAGAGGATAGTCATTGAAAAATCGAGGGAGATATGGGATGCAAAAACGACGAGTGGTCAGCTCGTCATAGAAAAAGCTACGTTAGCGATTTGAGTCGTGCAAGACGGCACTGTCTAAAAAGTTAGTGATTTATCTATCACCGCCGAAAGCGCGGAGACCACAGAGTTTTAGACAGTTTTAATCATTGCTTGCCTTGGTTTTTCTTATGCTTCTGCGAACTCCGCGTACTCTGCGGTAAATTTGAACAAACTAAATTGTTGACACAGATTAACGCTCGTGGGCTCTGCCCATCACGGGCTCCGCCCGTGCCCCCGCAAGCCCAGGAGGGGCTTACCCGAAAACCCTGAAAGGGTTTAATTAACACAGATGATAAAAATCAACATTGTTCTTCACCCTAAATAAATCCGCGTAAATCAGTGTTAATCTGTGTCTTAAAGAGAAAGCCGCTATACTTTGTATACAAGAACAAAGTCAAGCTAAAACGTCATCTGCGTTCTTGCTCTAATAGAAGATATTGCTTTAAGTTTATAATCTTCAAGCAATACCGGCTGCACACTCTCTTCCGGTACGCTAAGCGAGATCTCCTTCGTCCGCCCGTATCTGCCCCGGCTCACGATCACCGCATTTATCAAGCCCAGAATGTCCAATTCCGAGACGAAATCGGTAACACGCCGCTGCGTTAACGCATCCATACCCAACTGGTTGCACAGTTTTCGATACGTGTTGTAGACTTCGCCGCTGGAGAACCGCCTTTTGTTCCGCTCTCGGCTTAAAACGAGCACACTGCTGAGCACGATCTTTGATTGCAGCGGTAAGGTCTTCACCACTTCCTCCACACGGTTCACCTCTAACTTATCACTCGCAAGCCGCACGTGCTCCTCACTAACTTTTTTGGAGCCTGAACGCTCTGCTATCTCGCCCGATACCCGGAGCAGATCAAGAGCACGCCGTGCATCGCCATGCTCAGAAGCCGCGAGCGCTGCACAGAGCGGTATCACCGCATCGCTGAGCACAGAATCGTTAAACGCCTTCTCCACCCTTGCATACAAGATATCCTTCAACTGCTCCGCATTGTACGGCGAGAATATTATCTCCTCCTCGCCCAACGACGACTGCACGCGCGGGTCCAGGAGGTCCGTGAAGGTGAGATCGTTCGAAATCCCTATCAAGCTCACCCGAGCGTTATTCAACTCCCCGTTTATCCGCGACAGGTTATACAACGCTTCGTCCCCCTTACTCGCTAACTTGTCCACCTCGTCTAATACCACGATTACGCACCGTTCCTCAGCATCTAT
>JAUWPM010000133.1 GCA_030611585.1 Methanosarcinales archaeon
ACGCAGGTGGTAAGAAAAGCGATTGGCATAAAGAGCACAATGTAATTAGAGGTTTGTTTTTAGTTATCTATGTCAGCCATCTGGAGTGGGCATGAAAAGAATGACCGAAGAGGAACGTGACAAGATTTTATTATATGAAAAGCGCGGAAGCGTTGCAACGTTAACCTTAAACAGGCAGAAAGCACTGAATGCGTTGAACACGGCGTTATTAGAAGCGTTGCGAGATGCGTTGGCGGATGCAGAAGCCGATGCCGTCATTCGAGTAATTGTGATAACGGGTGTGGGCGACCGTGCGTTCTGTGCGGGCGCGGACATCACCGAATTACTTGAGAAGAGTCCCATAGAAGCAAGAGACTGGTCGCTGTGGGTTCAGGAGATAACGAGCTACATGGAACGGTTGAGGAAGCCGATTTTAGCGAAGATAAAGGGGTTCTGCTTAGGTGGCGGCCTGGAACTCGCAATGGCATGTGATTTCAGGATTGCTTCTAATAACTCAATATTTGGTCAGCCGGAAGTAAACTTAGCAATTATCCCGGGTGGTGGCGGCACCCAACGACTACCGAGATTGATAGGGAAGACAAGAGCGATGGAAATGCTGATGACCAGTGAGCAGATAGATGCAGCCGAAGCTTATCGGTTAACACTCGTAAATACCGTCGTCCCCGAGGATGAACTTGACCGTGAGATTGACGAACTCATCAAAAAATTACTGTCAAAAAGTCCTGCTACGCTCGGAACACTCAAATACGCGGTGAATAGAGGTATAGAAATGGATTTGGAACATGCGTTGGAATGCGAAGCGGACTGCTTCGGGGCTGTATGTGCAACTGAGGATGCACGAGAAGGGTTAAAAGCTTTTTGGGAGAAGAGGAAAGCGGGGTTTAAAGGGAAGTGAAAGAGTACTAAAAATTTGAGGATTTCATTGTATATGAAGTATAACTGCCTTCTCTTTAAGACACAGATTAACACTGATTTACGCGGATTTAAATTTTTATCATCTGTGTTAATCTGTGTCAACAATTTAGGGTTTCTCGTTAATTACTATTTCCGGTATCTACTCACCTTTTTGAGAGAGCTTCTAGAGGACATATTCATTCCTCATATCTCTCCCTCACGTCCTCCAATTCTTTTAGTACGTTTTATTATCAAAATTATATTAATTATGCCAATTGGATTTTACTGACGAGGAAATCGAAGCTCTTCTTTAATACAAAAAAGAAGGTATTACTTGAGAAATTTGGTATTGTCCCACAAACCATGACCTTTATAAGCACCCAATATAATAACTTACTTTATGACTGGAGCAAATTCAAGAGAGCAGATATGTTTAAATCCGGATTGGCCGGACTACCGAAAGAGAAACACTGGCAACATCATCAAGAACGGCTTTAATGCCAAGGGTAACCAGATGTTCAAATGCAAGACCTGCGGTGTACGATTTCCTGAGACCAAAGGCACGGTATTCTACAACAGACACCTCAAAGAAGAACAGATAATCCTTATCTGCAAATTGCTGGTGGAGAAAAACGGAATAAGAGCTATTGAACGCATAATGGAGATTCACAGGGACACGGTATCAGACGTCGTAGAAGACTTAGCAAGACACGCAAGGGAAGTAACGGACTTTTTGATAAAGAATGTTGGGCTTACCGAAGTTCAAGTGGATGAGATGTGGTCGTTCGTAAAAAAAAACAAAAGAAAGTTGACGAGGGAGATGGTGACGCAGATAGACATGGCGACTGTTGGATATACATAGCGAAGAAAGCAGATACGAAACTTCATCTGGCACACAG
>JAUWPM010000015.1 GCA_030611585.1 Methanosarcinales archaeon
AATCCACTTAAAGTAAAGGAGATTATTGGATACCTGCCGGAGAACGTTGGATTCTACGGCAATATGACCGCAGAGCAGAACCTCGATTACTTCGCTCGATTCTATGCCACGATGGATGCAAACGAGAGGAAGAAGAGAATCGAAGAACTGCTTGAGCTGGTGCAACTTGACGGCGTAAGCCAAAAAGTGGGCGGATATTCAAGGGGGATGACGCAGCGACTTGGATTTGCACAGGCATTGCTTAATAATCCTGAGGTTATTTTATTAGACGAACCCACTACGAATCTCGACCCGGAAGGGGTATTACAAATCAGACAAACGCTCAAAAAACTATCGGATGAAGGAAAAACGATCTTCTTCTCTTCTCACATTTTAGCCGAGGTTGCTCAGGTGTGTAAGACAATAGGCATAATCTCAAATGGCACGTTGATAGAGCATGGCACACTTGATGAAATTAAAGCGAAATTAGACGTGCGGAAGACCGTCAAAATTATCGTGGAAACAACAAATGAAGATATGCCAAAGATAGAGCATGAAAATATAGTTAACGTAGACTATAACGGTAGAAGGGCGGTCATAGAAGCAAAATCCGATATAAGGGGAGATATATCAAGGTATTTGCTTGAACACAATATCGTAATTAAGGAGTTAAGAATAGAAGAGTCAACGTTAGAGGACGTTTTCATGGAATCGGTTTACAAAGGAAAAGGGGGTGAATAAATAGATGGCTGGAATATTCGTGGTGGCAAAAAAAGAGTTCCTGGACCACGTAATGGGCAAGAAATTCATGGCGATTCTCGCGATACTGATGATAATTTCGCTTTTGGCGATGTATCAGGGCGTTGAAAGCTATAATGAGCAATTGGAGAGTTATAAAGAACGAACGGCAGAAATAGAGGAGCATCCAGAGGGAATGCCGCCGGGTTGGATGCCGAAAAAACCCTCGATACTTTTCGTTTTCCAGATGATGAGTATGTTGTTTGGCATTCTTTATGCAATACTGGCGATAGCGATCGGGTTCAATTTGATCTCCGGCGAGAAAGAGAGCGGTTCTCTGAAGTCGTTGTTATCGCATCCCGTGTTCCGCGATACGGTAATCAATGGTAAGGCGCTCGGCGGAATGGGAGCACTGGGATTTGCGATGCTGGTTATGACGTTTTTGTCAATAGGAATACTAATGATGCTCGGGATCATGCCGACCGGGGACGAATTTGTGAGGATTTTAGTCTTCATGGGATTTACGCTGTTGTTTATGTTCTCGTTTTTTGCGATTGCATTGATGTGCTCAACGGTTGCGAAAAACAGTACCCGCGCAATAACGTACACGCTTGTGATATTCATTGTTATCTCATTCGTCATGCCCATAGCGGGCTCGTACGTCGGTATGCAACTCGCTGGAGACATGCCGGAGTATCCAGGAAGGGGGATACAAGAGATAAACGAATCTGAAGACATAAGTAAATGGGAGGAACAAAAAGAAGAACAAGAGAGAATACGAGAAGAATGGCAAGAAGAAATGCAGGAATACATGAAGAAAGTGATGAGGGTGCAAGAGATGTTTACAATAGGCGATCCAAAGAGCAATTTCGATAAAGTATCTGCTGCAGTTCTCGATCCGACTTTTGAACCTTTACGCGGATTTTTTGGTCCGGGGGGAGAAGAACCACCCGCGGGAACGAGCATCCTCGAAGCTCTGGGAATGGTGTGGAAGAATCTACTCGTCTTACTGGTCTTTCCAGTGGTAATGTTTACGATAGCATACGTAAAATTCATGAGGATGGATATACGGTGAGGGCACAGTGATAAGCTTGACTAAAAATAGAGAAACTTAAAAAAACAGTATGAAATTCAAAGATATATTTGATAGGGAGATAAGGCTATCCACTGGGGTATGGGAACATATTTTGGAGACACATCCTGAGCTAAATGGGAAGTCAGACAGGATAAAAGAGACTTTAATAAGTCCTGAAATAATCAAACGGAGTGTATATGCTTCAAATGTATTGTTGTTCTACAAGTATTATAAAGACCTATATCAAGGAAAGTATATATGTGTGGCTGTCAAAATATCAGATGAAGATTGTTTTATTAGCACATCCTACATAACCGGCAGGATTAAGAAGGGTGAAATAGTATGGAAGAAAGACTGAGAATGTTTTTTGACAAAGAAGGAGATGTATTGGACATCTCGATAGGAGACCCGAGAGAGGCAATATCCAAAGAGGTAGGTGACGATATATTGATTAGAGTGGCCCCGAAGACAAACGAGGTTTTGGGTATCACGATATTGAACTTTGAAAAGAGATTCGAGCAGACAAAGACAGAAATCTTCCCGATAACTGCGATACTCACACAAGCAGAGGCAGAAATTTCAAAATAAGCTAAAAACTGCGAATTAGCGAAAAATGAAAGCAAAAGCAAGTAAATTAGTGCCAATCCTTACTCTCTTTTTATTTCTTCTCCCGCTCTTTTTCCTTTCTCTGGCGTTAGTGGCAGCGCAAACAGAAGGTGTGGCGAAGAGAGTGGAGATAAGGTGCGATTTCCCGGCTCAGATGATAGAAGCAGGAGATACCGCCACTTTTGAGCTACTGCTCGTAAATCATGGTGATACCGCCACTTACAATTTGCGATGGTGGGCATACCGCGAAGCGAAGAATTGGGACATAAAATTCAAAGATAGTGATAAGGAAGTGTATAAGGTATTGCTTCCCGAAGATAGCAGTAAGACGGTAACACTCGCCGTAGAGACACCGGGAGATGCAAAGGTAGGGGAATCTCCGATACACGTGGATATTGGTGACGGGCGTATTACGCTGTACGTTAAAATAACGGAGACGCATAAAGGAGAGAAGGGGACGCTTGCTTTGACTGTTACGGACAAAGACGGGGACAGCATCAAAGGTGCTACGGTTAGTGTTTATAACCGGAATAAATTCGTGGATTATGCAAAGACAACCGTAGAAGGGAAGATAGAACTGGAGTTAGGTGAAGGGGAATATACGGCTGAGATAGTAAAGGAAGGGTATCATGCGAAGGAGACAGAGGATTTTAAGATAAGGATAGGAAGAACGACAGACATTGGCATCGTTTCATTGGAACAAAAAGAGTTTTATGCGGAAGTTACGAGCAAATCGCCTTCAAAGACCGCGATGGTTGGAGAAAATCCGGTGTATCAACTGAAGATAAAGAATAGCGGTAAGGCGGACGATACGTATGGATTAGCCATTGAAGGATTACCAGGGGATTGGTATTCCAGGTATAAGGAGACTGAGGAAGGGAAAGAAGACATTTCTGAGCTCTTCGTCGGCTCCGGAGAAGAGAAAACGCTGTATCTGGAGTTCGTTCCCCCGTACGATGTGGCGATAGGGGAATATAACTTTACAAGCGTAATTCAATCTTCTACGGGGCAATATGAGCTCAATCTTACGTTAAAAGTTCGCGGGAGCTATGAACTGAGGTTGTATTCCCGCAGGCTCAGCTATGAGGTAAAAAGGGGTGAGAATGCTTCTATCGCACTGACCGCTTCAAATGCCGGTAAGGGCGGTACGATAACGAATATAAAACCTGAGATAAGCGCTCCGGAGGGTTGGACTGCAACGATATCTCCGAAAGAGGTGACGAGTTTGAAACCCGGTGAGAGCGAGACGTTCACTCTGAAAATAACGCCTCCCGGTGACATTACGCCCAGCGATTACAAGGTGACGGTGAAGATCAAAAGCGACCAACTGGAGGAGGAAGAGGATTTTAGAATAATCGTCGCGGAATCGTCTAATGTAGCCCTCTATGGCACGGTGATCATCGTTATAGTGATACTGGCTTTGGCGTTCATGTTCAGGAAGTACGGGAGAAGGTAAGAAAAAATGGATGAAATAGCAAAAGAAGAACTCTGGAGAAGCGTTGCGGTATTCTTCTTTGCTCTGATATTTGTGAGCTTTCTGATTGCAAAATTTGGTTTGCCAGCGTCATTTTTTACTGTTATCGTAGTTCCCTTACTTATCACAATCAGCCATTTTATGATTAAGATTTATATAAGGCGAGGGGAAGCGTATAAACCCCAAAAATTGTCTGCAAAGGTTGTTGCAGAATTTTTGGTATTACTGTCCATCATTTATATTATCCTGGGATTAATGGGCATAAGTTTGAGGGGTGGACTATTCAAAGAATCTATTATCTAGTTTGGAGGTTGGTCTTTCTTATTAGTTATATCATTGATCTGGTGTTATAAGTTGAAAGGGGTGAAATAATAAAAAGACAAGAAAACCTAAATTGTTGACACAGATTAACACAGATGATAAAAATCAACTTTGTTCTTCACCCTAAATAAATCCGCGTAAATCTGTGTCTTAAAGAGAAGACAATTATATTTTATACACAATGAAAAAAACGAGAAAAGCGGAAGAAAACACAAAACAGATAAGACACTTTTTAACATCACCATTAAGGCAAAGTGCCATTTTCATAGTAGTCGTTGGAATTTTCGTATATCTTGTATATGTGTTGGGATATCCTCCGATGTTTCCTTTTCTACTCACAAATAAGCTATTGTTAGCAATACTTGATGGAGCAATCTGGTATGGTATCGTAATACTTGTTGCTTGGATAGCAATGAAGACCTGGGAGAGGAAGGCTAAGAGGGGAACAAAGGAAGCAAAAGAGTTTTTAAAGCTAAACCCAACGATTATGGCTGGACTATTCCTGGCAACAGTACTTGTTTTCCTATTTTCCACATACATGTTAAGTGAAGCGTTTATACCGGGTATTAATGTGGTGCTTTGCATTGCTGGTGCATTACTTATCATCTCTATAGTAGCAAAAGACACCCGCATACTGGTGAGAGATAGTATCAAGAGAGAGCTTCTATCCGAACAAATAGAAGAACTCCTGAAGAGGCTGAAACTTTGGTTTATAGGGATAACATTGGTTATTTGCGTAGACCTAATTTATACTTTCACCTTTAAACTCTATCCCCCTCTCTCTTCTTATCCTCCGGCAGTGATAATCACCAAAGTTTTTCTCGACATGGGTATCTTCATGGGTGGTATTACACTTGCTATTGTACTAGGCTGGAAGCTAATCCATGAAAAAGAGATTAATTTAGAAGATTAAAGATGAAAAGAATCGTAAAAGTAGGAGTTGTGTCTGAACTTGTGATAGGGATTGTTATCGTTTTGTACTTCATTTTGGCAATAAGCAATTACAATTTATTGGATACATTGATTTTCTGTAGTTTTGGAGTAGTAAGCGGATTAATTGGCATGGGATTTGTTAAATTGCATAAAATTTGAAGAATTTAGTATTATAACAACCCATACAACGTATTTCTTCTCTTAGGCGTTCTTCCCGCGTCCTTTATGAGCCGCTCGAAATCCTCCGGACTCATATACTCGCCCGCCAGTGAACCCGATAATCGTGAGATGCTCTCTTCCATTAAAGTCCCACCCATGTCGTTTACGCCAAAATAAAGCATCCGCTGCGCATCCCGCACACCCAACTTCACCCAGGATACCTGGAGATTGGTACAGTATGGATGAAGAATAACCCGGGCGAGCGCATAAAGGATGGCATCATCTAAAAAAGAAAGTTTCCTATTCACCATCCGCCCCAATTCATTGTTCTTTCGCATGAACTTCAGCGGTACGAACTCGGTAAACCCACCCGTATCCTTCTGGATCTCCCGTATCTTGAATATATGGTCTATTCGATTCTCCAATGATTCTATATGCCCGTACATGATCGTTGCCGTTGACGGGATTCCCAGCCGATGCGCAGTCTTTATTATCTCCACCCATTTATCCGTTTTTAGCTTCTTCGGGCAGATTATCTCTCTTATGGAATCGTCGAGTATCTCCGCCGCCGTGCCCGGAATAGAACCCAGCCCCGCTTTTTTTAACGCTTTCAGCACCTCCTCTTCGCTCATCCCGGAATTTCTCGCGGCATGATATATTTCCATCGGCGAATAGGCGTGTAGGTGCACGTCGAAATGCGATTTTATGGTTTCAATTATCTCACAGTAGTTATCCACCACGAGGTTGGGATGCAAGCCACCTTGAACACATATCTCCGTTGCCTCGTTATTCACTGCTTCCTCAACCTTACTCAAAACCGCATCCATGCTCAGCATGTATCCCTTCTCCTTCTCCTCATGGAACGCACAGAACTTACACGTACCCACGCAGATATTCGTGAAGTTGATGTTCCTGTTCACTAAATAAGTAACGACGTCCCCGTTCTTCTCCTTTCGCAACTCATCTGCAATGCAGAACAGATAAAATGGGTTACTTGCTAAAAATAGCGCATCCTCTCGTTCAATCTCACCCGCTCTTATTTTCTCGTATAGCGCATCGAAATCAAAATCATCTTTCATGGGTTCGCTCGCCTCGTCTCGCCAATAATAAAGTTTGCTTATCCTTTCTCCGTGCCCACTATGCCCGTTATTATCTCCTTATTAAAGTCAAATATCGTTGCTGTCTCGTTACCATCGGTTATTCTCAATTTCTTGCTCGCATCCACCTCACCAATGATAGAAGCCGCGATCCCGGCGTCTTCGAATATCCTTATGCACTCAGCTCCTTTTTCTTCGTTCTCGACCGTAAGCACAAAACCAGTTCCCGGGTACATCTTCAGCCAGTGTTCAAAAGGTATCTTTCCCGCATCCGGTCTTGGGATCTTAGCCGGCTCTACGAGTGCGCCCACGCCCGAACTTTCGAGTAACATCCCCAGCGTGCCCAAAGTGCCGGGATTGCTTATGTCCTTACCCGCGGTTGCTAACTTCCGCTCCCCTATCTTCACCATGGTCTCCAATTGTTTTTTTATCACCGCGGGAGACTTCTGTGTCGTTGTGTCCCAGGCCAAATTGTAACTCGGATAGATCCTGCCGTCGAGGTCAATTGCAGCCACTATCTTGTCGCCCGGTTTCGCACCGCTTGAAAATACAATACTATCCTTCTTCACCGTCCCCACGATGCCAACGTCAATCGCGTCATAAACGGTGTCCGGATGGAGATGCCCTCCGACCATTGGCACGCCGAACTTCTTCACACCGTCTTCCATCCCTCGCCCCAGTTCCAGACATACATCCTTCTTCTGGGTTGACGTTAAATTCACCATAGCTAACGGAGTGCCGCCCATCGCCGCTATGTCGTTCACGTTCACAAGCACGGCGCAATAACCCGCCCACCACGGGTCGGCACTCAGCAATTTACCCCAGATACCATCCACGGCAAGTAAAATGAGATTGTCATCGTCTACTCTGAGCACCGCGGCATCCTCTCCAAAACCCGTTATCGTTCGATTCCCTACTTTATCCGAGTCCCCCAGCCTTTTTACAAGATCGTTTATGGCTCTCTTGCGCGTCACGCCTTCGAAATTCCTCATTGCCGCTGCCAGCGATTCCAGATCGGAATCCTCTATCGAGCTTACCATTCTTATCCCCGCGTCTCTTCTTTTATGAACAGCATGGTTCAGATATTATTTCTCTTATCTCGCCTATATCGTTTATCCTGAAATCCGCAACCTCAAAAACCTCCCCCGGTCTATCTGCCGCCTCTTGCAATGATAATACCGCAATATCCGCCTCTCGCATCGCGAGATAATCATTCCTATCGTCACCCACCATTATTACTTTATGCTCATCCTTCAGCTTTCTCACCAGATCCCGCTTGTCCTCTGGCTTCATCATTCCAAAAATGTTCCCCGGTCGCACGTCGGGCAAATACATCGCCATCTCTTCACTCTCTATCCTATCACCCGAAGCAATAAAAGTCAGGACGCCCAACTCACGTAAATCTTTAAACAGTTTGAGCGTTCCGGGAAAAAGATTTATACCACCCGCAACTACATATCTTACCCTCACCTCTACCATATCCACGATCAACCCTATTCCAAGTACCGGAAGAATGTCACACCGCCGCAGCAGAGACACGGCCTCGTGAACGTCTCCCAGCTCGACACCATCATCCTTTAAAATTACGTCTCGCACTTCGTCATCGCTTACTCCTTCTCTCTTATATATGACTTTAGTTTCTATTTTTTTCGCTTTTATTAAGTCCGTCAAAAGTTTTGAGGGCTCTTCTTGCTCCATCGTTTCTTCGTATCGTGTCTTCAGTACCACCATCGCACCGCGTTCCAGCCGGTCCGTGCAGGTTATTCCAGAGACCCTGCTGCGTTTTATCACCCCCCGCCTCATGTCTTTTATTATTCTGAAGGGTGCGTATATAACGCCGGCACCGTCAAAGACGACCGCTAAGCTTAACATAACATTCCTCCTTCTCCCCCTGTCCTTCTTATCCACGATTTTGAAAGTACCATTTGGTCTGACAGATACAAATGCAAATGCAAATGATAATATAAATACAAACAATGAAGTAGCAGGAATCACGAGATAAAATGATGCAAGACCTGGTGACGGAGAAATGGGAGGACTTTCTGAAGCGGTATTATTGGAACGAAATCATAGAACTCTCGAATTCTTATCCTGAGAAGCGTAGTTTGCTCGTTAAATTCTCCGAGATAGATATTTATGACCCTACTATTGCCGATATGCTCTTGGACGACCCGGAGGTAACACTTGACTCTGCAACACGGGCTTTACGGGAGATGGACATTCCTACCGGCGTTACCCTCGATGACGCGAATCTGAGGATAATAAAGCTTCCAAGAAGGGTGAAGATCAGAGATATTCGAAGCAACGACATCGGTAAGCTGGTGGGCATAGAAGGGCTGGTTACAAAGGCGACGGAGGTGAGACCGAGAATAGTAGAGGCGGCATTTGAATGCCCTTTTTGCCACCATATTTTCTCGGTGCTGCAAAGTGGAAGGCAATTCAAAGAGCCTTACGAATGCCCGCAAGAGGATGGTGGATGCGGGAGAAAAGTGCAGCGTTTCACGTTATTGGTGGATAAGTCCAAATTCGCGAATGCGCAGAAGATACGGTTGCAGGAGTCGCCAGAGGAGTTGAGAGGCGGTGAATTACCGCAGACGTTAGACGTCAATCTGGAAGACGACCTTGCAGGCGAAGTGGCTCCCGGCGATCGAGTAATTATTACCGGTATTTTGCGGTCGTATCAGCGGGTAACGCAGTTTGGTAAGAAGCTCTTCTTCGATATCTATCTCGACGGCAATTCGCTGGAACTCAAAGAGGAGGAGTTTGAAGAGATCGTGATAACGGAAGAGGACGAGCGCGAGATAATGGAGTTGAAAGAGCAGCCGGACGTGTATGAGAAGCTCATTAGAAGCATTTCACCCTCTATATACGGTTACGAGGAGATAAAAGAGGCTATGATCCTACAATTGTTCTCCGGCATCCCAAAGGAGCTGCCGGATAAGACAAGGGTACGAGGGGACATACACGTGTTGCTCGTTGGTGATCCGGGCGTGGCGAAGAGCCAATTGCTCACGTATTTGGTGCGCTTAGCACCCCGTGGCTTGTACACTGGTGGTAAGAGCAGTTCTGCCGCGGGACTTACCGCTGCCGCGGTTAGAGACGAGTTCGGGGAAGGGCGATGGACGTTAGAGGCTGGCGCTCTGGTGCTCGCGGACAAAGGGATAGCGGCGGTGGATGAGATAGACAAGATGAAAAAGGAGGACCGGGATGCGCTCCATGAGGCGATGGAACAGCAAACGGTTTCTATCGCTAAGGCGGGCATAATGGCGAGGTTGAACTCACGATGCTCTTTGTTAGCTGCTGCAAATCCTATAGGTGGTCGGTTTAACAAATACGATCCTATTTCAAAGCAGATAAATATGCCGCCGACGCTGCTGTCGCGATTCGACCTCATTTACACCATGATTGACATACCAAGTGAAGAGCTGGACACGAAGACCGCGGAGCATATAATAGAAACTCACCACGCGGGGGAACTGCTTGCACGGTTTGAGCATGGTGGGAAGATGGATGAGGAGGGTAAGGAGCGTTTCCGGGCGCAGGTGGAGGCGATGAAGCCGGCGATACCGGAAGATTTGTTACGGAAATACGTCGCGTGGAGTAAGCGTAATGTATTTCCCGTGATGAGTGAAGAAGCGAAGAAGAAGTTCTCGGAGTTCTATATCGGGATTCGGAGGCAGAGTTATGAAGATGAGGAGGCTCCCGTTCCCATAACGGCACGGCAATTAGAAGCGTTGATCAGGTTAGGCGAGGCACGAGCACGAGCTCGGTTGAACGATACAATAACCGCGGAGGATGCGGAGCAGGTAATTAAAGTGGTTAATTACTGTTTGAAACAGGTTTTTGTTGATCCCGAGACGGGCAGGCTTGACGTTGATTGGGTTGCCGTCGGTACAACCAAAGTTAGGCGGGACCGCGCAAGGTCTGTAAGGGAGATAATAAAGGAGTTGGAGGAGGATTACGGAGAGGAAATCCCGATAGAAGAGGTGCTCGACCGCGCGGAGGAGGAAGGTATGGAACGAGACAAGGCTGAGGAGATAATAGACGTGATGAAACGCGATGGGTTACTGTTTTCGCCGGGAAGCGGTGTGATCAAGTTCGTGAGATAGAAGAAAGAGCATTTCCGATCGAGATAAAACGTATTTTTTTTCTCGTTGTCGTATATAAAGTATAACTGCCTTCTCTTTAAGACACAGATTAACACACAACTTTTTTACCTTCGGTAAAAACCTTGACTAAAATATTCCTGATGTTTTTCTTTTAGCACAGGTTTTCTTTTTGTAAAAAAGAAAAAGTGTTGTGTCAACAATTTAGGTTTTCTCGAAACAGTTCGTTAGCGCATCAGCTTCAACAGCGTATCACCGAACTCCGAAGGAATAATGCCGGTAGCACCCATTGTTTTTGGATGAAGGTCAATTTCAAGCACTACGTGGTCGTGTCCAAGCCATTTTAACGGCTCGATTGTTCTTGGACCGTTAGTAACCGAGAATATCTCCATTTTTACACCGTACTTCTCTAAAGGCACTGCGTGCGGAATACCAAGCAAAACAGCAAAATCGTACGACGAGTAAAGGTCCCGGATAAAAGCAGCAGCTTCCTCCCCAGCAACCGGATATTCGTCCAACCCACCGATTATGTGATCTATTGCGATACCGTCAGCCGCTAATTCGTCAAGAATCGTCCCCGAATAGCCCCTGATCTTTTTCAAGCCCACTTCCGTATCAAGATTAGCGATATTGACGATTTGCGAAGGCGCTGCGACTTTATTCACAGCCCTTAACATATCTGCAAACATGAAAGCAGTCTCTTTCTTTGCGTTTAAAACGCATATCCCTTTTTTACCGTTACCAATAAGCTCAAGCAGCCTGTTTGCAACGTCTATCTTGGAATCGCCTTTAGACGGCGGGATATAACTTTTGCTGGCTGCTCCAACTTCTTTCTCTAACCTCGTTGCCGCTTCGAGCATGCTCTTCTGCCGCTCAAATTCATCACTGCTAATTATACCTAATTTATAAGCCGATTCTAAGGTTAGAATCACGCCTACGGTGTTGTCCCTGTATCCGGCATGCACGTTCACCTCTATCACCTTGCATCTCGTACTTACTCCGCTCTCCTCTACTGCCTGATGCAGGTCTTCCCCTATTATCATGCTCGAACAGGTGCCTACCACGCCCATCAATTCCGGATGAAACATCTCTTCAGCTTTTCTCAGCACCTTCACGAGTGCATCCTGCCCGCCGAACACGAAATTGCTCTCGTTCATCGCGGAGGTTAAAACGTGCATTCCGTCCTCTTCAAGCAGTCGGCTGTGCTTGAAACTGCAGCCCGCGGGACCGTGCATAACTGCAACGTCCACGTCCAAATCGCGAAGCGTATAAAGTGCAGCTACAATCGAACTTGGTCTCGGATGCAGTATCATCTCCATCTCTATTTCCTCGTTCATGCTTTTGTCTTCCTCTTTTTAGCTTCTTCCTCTGAAGAAGGGTTTAGCAATAAAAAAGTTTTTATTATATAAAATCCCACTTATACTTCATATCAATTGAAGATAAAGAGGAGGTTTAGAATCAATGGAATTGAAACAAAAACTGGACGGGAATTTTTCTTCCAAATTAAATATAATTGAGCAAGAAGCAGAAAAATTATGGAAGAAGGGGGAGTTTTACCATGTTTACTATACGCTCCACGGTTTGGATCATTCAAATTCTGTCATTCAGATACTTGAGAAATTAATAGATGGCATAAATTCAGAGGAAAAGTTAAACGAAACAGAAATTTTTTGTTTATTGTCGGCTGCGTATTTACATGATGTGGGGATGCTATGCAAATACTCAGACGATGATAAAAACGCCGCACGGAAATCAGAATTGAAAAAGAGACCATATTCTGTCCAAGATTTGATAAGAGATGAACATCATATCAGAAGTGGCCGATACATAATAGAGCATGCTGAGGGATTAAAGTTAGATCACAGGGAAGCGGAATATATAAGATTAATTGTCGAAGGACATAGGCAAATAAAACTTGAATTGGATGAATATAATGACCAAGTTATAGGACTGAAGTCTGTACGTGTTCGCTTATTGTCTGCGTTGTTGAGGTTGGCTGATGAACTCGACTTACTTCCTGAACGTGCACCTGGAACTTTATATGATATTCTTAAAAATAATATGCCCGATTATTCTCGTATTCATTGGTTAAAGCATTATTACACCAGTGGTTTGTTGATAGAGACATCGGAATCAGAAAAAGGGAGGAAGAGAACTTCTATTGAAGTTCATTGTCAATATCCTAATGAAGAGGTGGGAAGAAAAATAACCGAAGTTCTTATCTCGAATCCCATCGAGGAAACACTAAGCGAGGTCCGTGTGATCTTATTAGACTACGGTCTAAGGGTATATCCAAGCTATGAGATCGGAATTAATAAGGCTTTAGGAGAATTTCCTCAAGATCTTTACGATAAATATCTCGGTCAAAAGTTGAAAATTTCAATGGAATTACCAAGAACGAAGGGATTCGTAGGCAGAAAGGATAAGTTAAAAGACCTCTTAAGTTCATTGGACAAAAATGTAATAATCATTGAGGGAATAGCTGGTATTGGTAAAACCTATATTGCGGCTAAATTTGCGGAAGAATTAAAAGATGAATATACTGTTTATTGGTATGGAAATCTCAGTGAAGTAAGCACTTTGAGTTCCGTGATGAATAAGATTTCTATTTTCTTAAAAGAGAATGGTAAACCTAAGCTATCAAATTCTATCGAACATTTTGGGTATGATAATGAAGTTCTCATCGCATTGCTCAAAGAAGATTTATATTCTGATAATTTTGCAATATTTTTCGATGATTATCATAAAGCAGAAAAAGAATTAAACCCTTTATTACAGCAACTCGTCGGTATAACCCCGTCTAAAATAATAATAATTACCAGGCAAGAACCAGAATTTTATAATGTTGTTGATGAAAGAGAAAACAGGGTTACTAAGATAAAAGTAGATGCATGGGATTCTGGAAATACAAAAATGATGCTTGAGGCGCGAGGCATAGAAGCTACTGATGGAACAATACAAGAAATACATGATAGACTTCATGGTCATCCTCAATATTTGAATCTCTTTTGTATATTAGGTGAAAGAAGTAGCGCAGAACAATTATTGGAAAATCTTCCCATTGCTCTTAAGGATGCCCACGAGTATCTTGAGAAAGAGGTTTACAACTCATTAACGTCCGAAGAAAAACTTTTACTACAGACAATAGCTGTTTTTCGGCTCTCTGAATCGGTTGACGCATTTGATAACGTAAATGAGTTTAAATTTAAAGATCTAAATGGAACGCTTAATAGTTTAATTCATAAATTTTTAGTGAATGAAATTGGGATAAACACATATAGCGTACATGAAATCATAAGAGATTATAGCCTGAGCGACGTTAGCAAACGAAAAATATTAAAAAGCTATCATGAGCGAGCAGCAAAATACTATTTATCTTTAGATGACGACCCCGAATACATTTTAGAAGCTTCATATCAGTTTAATACAGCAGGAAAGAAAGAAGAATCTGCTGAAGTTATAATAAATAATGCAGGAGATTTGATTGCAAAAGGCTTTTGGGAAAAGATAGAGGATCGGCTTCAAAGTGCTATAAAATCTTTTCGAAGAAAAACACAACCCCAAGCTATTCATTTGGTTGCAAGGGCAAATTTGCAAGTTGGAGAATTATATGAACGAAAGGGGGATTATGATTTAGCTTTGCATCATGCAGTGCAAAGTTTAAATTTTTCTAGGAAAATTAAAGACAGTTCAGGCATTTTTTACTCAAATAATCTAATTGCTACCATTTACTTTAAGAAAAACGAAATTGAAAAAGCAAAAGAATATAATGAAAAATGCTTGAAGATGGCAGAATCTCAAAAAAACGATATATGGAAAGCTGTTGCAATGGGAACCCGTGGGAATTTACTTGAAAAGGAGGATAAAGAGCAACAATTAGATTGTTATATGCAAAGTTTAAAAATTTTTGAAAATAAAATGATTATACAAAACATTTCTGCTGCTTGTGCTAATATTGCAAATGTTTATTCTAAGAAGGGGAATTATGAAAAATCCTACAAATTTATCAAAAGAGCATTAGAGCTGAGAAAAGAAAGAAATGCCTTTTATGAGATTGCAAGAATAAAAGTAATAATGGCTAATATCTATTATGATGACCCGAAAAAGCCTGTTAGTGTTGACTCTATTATTAACTGTTTAAAGGAAGCATTAGAAACCTATGAAAAAATAGGGGATGTGAGAGGAGCAGCGAGAGTTCTCAATAAAATTGGTAATATATATAAAGAAGAGAAAGATTTTAAATCCGCAATTGCCAATTATCAACAAGCAGCTAGGATATATTCTTCATTAAATCAACAATCTGAAGAAGCTGAACTCAACACAAAAATAGGAGTTTGCTACTCCAAACTAAAAGATTTCACTAGCGCAAAATCATATTTCGACAATGCAAAGTCATATTTTGAAAAAAATCGGCTATCTGGTCATTGCGACATTGGAGACAAATTATCGTTAGTAGAGATATATTTAAATATGGGCGATTATAATGAGGCTTTCGATTTATCTAATATGTTAATCACTGATGATACCGAAGAGATTTCAGACGGTAGACGATATTTAGCACTTTTATTTTCGTCTATTTCGTCAGTATTATTAAATAAAGAGAATGATGCCTATAATTATCTAAAGGAAATTGGAGAGTTCGATTCTCAAAAATATAATATAAACTGGGATTTTTCAGATATTGAATCCGTTTTAGATAGAACGGGAGAATCTAAACAATTTTTTATTGATGCAATAACTTTGCTAAAAGGCGAAGCAAATTATCCAATTATTCAACTTAAAGACGTCAAAATATTAAGCGAAGAAGCAGGGAAACAAGCAGAAATTTTCCATCCTTTTACAGGTTCTCTCATATTCACAAAAGATGATGAAAATCTTAAGGAAATAATGCAAAAACTAAGTGTTGGTGAAAAAGTTGATTTCGACACGCCTGAAATAATGGGGATAACGCGTAACAAAGCCTTGCTTATATTCGGTTTCTTATTTGGGAAAGGATTTTTGGACTGTAAAAATCTGGATAAGCAAATGTTTGATTTGAAATTAAGTGAAAACGGGTTAAAAATATTAGGATTGAGTGGGAGTTCTTGAAATTAAACGGTTCAATCACCGCCACGTCTTAACATTAGAAACAATCACAGAACCTTCTTCCGAATCGTTAACTGCCTTTTCCAGAGCCGCATCCAAATTAGCAGAAAAAAACACATTCTTACCTTTTATTTTTCCCGAAAACTTCTCACCTACGATTATTATCTCAACGAAATCCGATGCTCTCTGCTCAACCACTTTCTGGAGTTCCTCCACATTCACACCCTCACACACATATTCCGACTCTTCCCCAACGATCAAAATCATCTTATCTGATATTCTCCTTGCCATCTCCGTTACCTCATCAAGGAACTTCAATTTTGTGCCGGAATTGGAATTGTCAATCAAAAACCGCCCTTTTAGCTTCTCCAGTTTCATCCTGCCCTCTACCGCTGAAACATTTTCAGTATTGACCTCTTCTAGTGGAATGCCAAGACTCAAAACAGTGCAACAAGCCGCTTCCAGGGAATTCCTGTAATATTCTCCGCTAAACAAATCAAAAGGTTTGAACGCGATTTCGCCATTTATAAAATCGCCGTTTATAGTTCTCAACCGATTAAAAATGACTTTATTCTCAGCCATCCAAAGGGTTTTATCTTTATCACCGAACGTATTCCCGCTCAGGTTTACATCGGATATTAATAAACCTGGATGAACAACGACACTCCTGTCCCTAAAATTTTTTATTGACGCTTTTTTCACCGTCGAAGCGTCTTTTGTGCCGCCTGCAATTCTATAATCCTCTTTCAAGCTCGTTATCACTCCTACATCGCCTATTCCCGTTAAACCAAGTGAAATCTCAAACACCGCTACATCAGGCTTCAAATTCCTCTCCCTCGCTATTTCCATCACTTTTAACACATTTGCGGGTGTTCCACCCAATTTAGGGAATATTTGTGTGTCGTCAGGGGATGTGAACCTTGTGGAAGAACTGGTATGCGAAAGAACTTTAAATTTGTTCTTTAACAACTGGCATATCAACTCGCAGGTCGAGGTCTTCCCGATCGTCCCCGTTACTTCCACCACATTTATACCATCGAAAAGGTTCTTTATGGCAGCAATCTCTTTTACAGCCTCGTGATGAGTCATAAAAGGTATGTTATTCTTTAACGCTTGCTTTACGATTTCAAAGTTCGGGTTCAGGTGCACTGGCGTGATAACCAGATCAAAATTCAACGCGTGCGTAAACGTTGATTCTCTGTAAGGATTGAATATTTCCGTCTCTTTTCCAAGTCCTCTTAGCCCGTCTGCAATAACGTCCGCCCCGTGAATGGGGTCTAAAACCAATATTCTTGAGGCTTCTTTTATAGTCATATTTTTAATAAAACTTTTTTCTAAAAAGTTTAATGATGCTCATATTTATCTTTCAATTTCCTTACTTGATCGTGCGTGTGTTCATGAATATGTAAATGTATATGTCCGCCTTCGGTCTCTACCGTTCTCGTAAGGTGTTCAACCGCTTCCTCTATGGACAGAGGCAATTCTTTGCAGTTGTAGCCAAAACACTGCAGCACTTCAAACAGCTTGAACACTTCCGGAACTTCCAGATTGTTCTCCTTTAGCAGTTCCACATCAGAGAATATCTTCTGCAAAGTGCCTTCCGCAATTATTCGCTTGTTCAGCACATATACACGATCTGCGAGTTCAGGAACAGCATTTACGTCATGCGTTGCGGTCACAATGGTAATTCCTTCTCGTTCGTTTAATCCCTTTATAATCTCTATCAACTCAACTCTGCTCCTTGGGTCGAGATTAGCTGTAGGCTCGTCAAGCACCAATATCCTCGGCTCCATAGACATAACCGCCGCTAATGCTGCTTTCTTCTTCTCGCCATAACTGAGATGATGAGGGCATCGGTTTTCATAGCCAGAAAGTCCAAGTGTTAAAAGAGCTTTTTCTACTCTTTCCCGCACTTCATCTTCTTTTAGCCCTAAATTTATCGGACCAAAAGCGAGGTCATCGAAGATCGTAGGCATGAACAATTGATCGTCAGGGTCTTGAAAAACAAGACCTATATCTTTTATTATCTCTTCCCTTTTCACCTTGCCCACGCTCTTACCGAATACTTCCACCTGTCCATCGGTACCGTGGAGAATTCCATTAAGATGCAGTAGAAGAGTCGTTTTGCCCGCTCCATTCGGTCCGACTATCGCAATTCTTTCTCCCTCATGCACTTCCAGACTTACCTCTTCCAGCGCTTTTGTACCATCGGAATACGTGTAACTGAGGTTTCTCACGATTATTGCTTCTCTCATTCTTCTTCACACCACCCCCAGAAAAGAAATTACATGCAAAGAAATAGCAAACCCCACGATAAAAACTGCCAATAGGTAGTCCTTCACGTGGATCTCAAACTCAACCATCGTTTTTGGATTACCGGTATATCCCCGTGAACGCATTGCCTGATACACTCGCTCTGCTCTTTCGTAACTTCGAACGAAAAGCATTCCCAGCGCTTTCCCTATCGTCCTCAACGCATACAAGGTAGTCCTCAGTTTGAACCCCTTCGATTCCATCGCCGTCCATATCCTTTGAAATTCGTCCACAAACACGAAGATATAACGATACGTGAACATAAGCATTTGAACCAGCGAATTAGGAACTTTTAACCTATCCAGTGCTTTTATCGTCGTGTCAAATCTCATGGTGCCAATCATCGGGAAAATGAGGATGACGGCGGAAAAAGCCCTCAGGGTGATCAAAGATCCCGTATATAAACCCTCAGCCGTGATACTCAGAAAATAAAAATTGAAGAGCTCTTCACCCGGAAAAGTGAATGCCAGAATTACGAAGAAGGATAAAACGAACATAGCCACCCATTTCAAATACCTTAGCACAAATGCGAGCGGGATTCCGGATAGAATAAGAAGAAAAATAGCAAAGAAGAAACCAATGAAGGCTATCTTTAAATCCTGGATAAGAACTACGGAGAAGATAAGAAAAAGGAATGCGATTATTTTCGCCCTCGGGTCAAACCGATGTAACGGCGAATCGAGTGCTGCATACCTGTCAATCTCTGGATATTCTATCATTGCACTTTTTCTTTTTGTAAAAAGAAAACCTGCACTAAAAGAAAAAAGGAAAACGAAAAGTTTATCACTGATTTTCATATTTCCTCTTCAGCTTCCAGCCCATATACGCCATTGCAGCTCCTGCTAAGCCGATTAAGTAACCAAATCCTGCGATAGCCCTCGTGTATAACGGCATTTCCGTTCCCATTCCACCAGCACCTGCACCTGCACCCGCAGCTTCTTGACTCAAGTTTATCACGGTTTCTGCTTTATGACCCGGCATGTGCACAGCCTCAACAACCACTTTGTACTCGTCCATCCCTATCTTTGGAGAGAACCTGAACTTCCCCTCATCGTCTGTCACTCCTTCTATATACAAATTCCCTTCTTTGTCATACACATTCACGGTAGCATCTCTGCAGGGAGTTCCCCCTCCAAAGTAAGCTTCTATTTCTATTTCGCTTAGCTTATGAACTATATGCAAACGATGTGCGCTCACGGTGCTTATGCTCAAGCACGATAACACTAAAAGCATTACAAAAATAGCAAAAACCAGTTTTCTGTTCATTTCCTCTCACCTCCAAAACTTCCTATCAACTCCGGTTTAACCCTCGCCAGAAAGGCAACCGCAGAGCCAACAATTACCGTCTCTATCACTATTATCGGAATATGATAGAGTATCAACGCTTTTATCGCCCATGCGTATTCTATTCCTAAGGTGCATAGCATTCCCGCAGTAAGTAAAACAGCCAGAGCTACTGCGATTCCTCCTGCTAACGCTCCTAACACCGCTTTACTCATTATGGATTCCGAAGGAATCAGTTTATTCCCGACTTTGAAGATACCATGTGCCACCAATGCCGGCACACCCATGTCTATCGTATTCACTCCAAGCACTGTTATACCGCCATGACCAAAGAGGAAAGCCTGTAGAAGAAGCCCGATAAAAATTGCGGGATAGGCAAGTATTCCTAATGTCACACCCATTAAGCCATTGAGTATGAGATGCACGCTTGTCGGTCCTATGGCTATATGAAAAAGGGAGGCGACAAAAAATGCGGAGGTAATAACCGACAAGCGTGGGATCTCCTCTACTATACTGCCCTTCCTTTTACTCCACCAGAGCACTACTGCTATTAATGCAATTGTTATTGCCCATCCCGCTGCCAATACCGGCAGAGATAATATCCCGTCAGATATATGCACCATTTTTGCTTTTATCGTACTTGTTTACCGCTGAGCATGCAGAGAATACAGAGACCCAATAGGTATGAGGTTTTAGGTTTCAGGGCTACTGACACCTGACAACTTACTCCTCTCACCTTCCATGTCATCTCCGCGCTCTCGGCGGTAAAAAAATACCCTTTATCTACCTCTTTCTTCTTTTTACCGCATATACTACGATTAACAACCCCGCTATCGCTGCTATCACACCAAATCCCGGTAATCCTTCTCCCGCAGGTGTTTTCAGTGTTGCCACTTTGTCTTCTAACGATTTTACACGGCTCTTTAGGTCTTCGAGTCCCGCAAGGGACGCAGGAGCAGATGCTTCTTCCGCCGGGAACGCATCCAATACCGGAATGATAAACACGCTCCTCTGCGTGAGCCCGGCTACCTCCGGTCCGTATGCACCAACAAACCATATCCCCGGCTCGTCAAGCGTGTATGCGAATTCGCCAGCGGCATTCGTTTTTGTCACCCGCGTGAACATCATTGGCGGGTCATAAGGGAACATCGTCTCGGCAGTTTCCACGATCTCTTTACCAAGGTCCAGTGTGTGGTACATCTCAACTTCTACGTCTGCGTCTGAAAGAGCGTTTCCATCGTATAACGCCGTTCCAGTGAACACAAAGCCCTCTTCTAATCCGTAAGGTCGCGTGAACGGAACAATTTCAGCTTTCTGCCCTATCTCGGCGTCCCAACCTTCCCATGCTTCTACTCCGCAGTGAATAATCGCCTTTACATAGTCTGTCAATTTCTCGTCTTCGTCCTTATATTTCACAAAGACTACGGAATCGCCCATCTGGTCAACCGTAAACGATGCTTTGTACGCCGAAAAGGTTCCGAGATTCCCTTCTTCATCCATTCCATTAACGCTGATCTCTTCCGCCGTAAGCGGCAAAACCGTGCCGTCGGGTTTCATGACGGACACTTCGGGTACAGATGCCATATCAAAAGATATGTGCTCGTAGGGGTGTCCCCACATTATATACACCGTCTTTGTGTCCCCAAGCTCTGCTATGTAGTCTTCAGGTGTCACGTCCCATACGGTAGCCTCACTATCGCTGGGGAAGATCATCGTAAAGTGCGCACTCGCCATCCCCACTGCGCTTGCAAGGAGTAGCCCTACCAGGAGAATAGTCGCTATCGTAGTTACCTTTTTTCTTCTTTTTATCATCTTCTTTTTTTCACCTCCTTTTGTTTTTATATCTCATTTTTTATCTGTGCACTTTCTATTTTTACCCTTAAAGTGCTACGTTATATTTCTATTATCGAGGATATATATAAGTTTTTCAATTTTTTCTTACTTGAGGTGGCGATAAAGGCAAAAGATAAGATTATGCGCCGGGGCACGTGCTTCCCCGCGATCTATTCCACCACTCATTTACACGAATTTCAAATCGCGAAGTTAGATTTGCCCTTTTCTTCTCAATTTTGTAATCCAATAGGCTATTAACGCACCAATAGTACCAGAAACAAAAGCGGCAAGCATAAGAATTGGTGCAAATTTTGACGGTACCCATACCCCAGCATGAACTCCTATAGCTATCCATGTAATTCCCAAACACGCTAAATTCCCCAGACCCCCTCCAATTGCACCCTTAAATCCCGACTTAGACGCTGTTAGCTCTACAAAAATACCCAATGAAAGCAGAGCTATAACTCCGTAAACGCCAAACCAGATTGGTGAAACAACTCCATACCACGGAGCTATAAGCAGGCAAAAAGAAGCGATTAAAAGTGACGTGACGACTCCGGCATATTTCTTTTTTATAATCGCATGCGCCAAAGCCACCCAAAATACAAAAATAAATCCTCCTAATAACGCCATTCCCGCCGCAGGTCCCGGTATGCCAAGATATTCCGTAAACGTTTTTATTGGAAGATAGGTATTTAATAGAGCGCTACCAAGAGCAAACAAGGCTATCATTCCGAGTTCGTACACGTCGAAATAAGACTTTTTCTCATTCATCTTTTCATCTTCACCACCTACATTTGTTGCATACACGATGCTCCTTCATGTTTTTAAAAAACTCCCTATACTCTCGTGACCTCAGAATGTCACCGATTCCATCTTCACTCTCAAGCACGTTCCCCATGTAGAACTCTGGCAGGAAACAGCAGGGGGTTACTTTGCCATCACAGGTGACAAACACGCTATACTTAACGACTCTACAGGGTAAAGAATGCCTCCTGGGTAAATAAATCTCAAATTTCAACTCCTTCTTCAATTCTTCCACCTTATGGAATAAATTTCCCTCTTCTTTTTCCGAAATATATTTTATATCCGGGTCTACTTTATAAACATTGAAAAGCCTGTGGAGAATAACTGCTTCTATTCCTGCTTCTTTAGCAAGTTTTACCATAGCCGGGATTTCATCGTAATTCTCCTCGTATATAGTGATGTCAAGATACGTTTTTGGTTTTTTTAAATCCAATTGCGCCTTCTCGCTTATCAGCTTCTCCAGCTCAGGTATAGTTTTCAGTAAGACCCCTTTATCGTATATCCCGAAAGCGATTTCTCTTAGACCCGAGTCAAAAATATTGCCGATATTTTCATCTATCAGCGTTCCGTTAGTAGTGAGATTTGTATGCACGCCTTTTGACTCCGCATATTTTATCATTTCAAACAGCTCTGGGTTTAAAAGAGGCTCGCCCCAGCCGTGTAACGCAACGTAACGAAAGTTATATGAATCCAATATTTTCTTGAAATTATCCAAGGAGAGGGAACCAACCGGTCCTTCAAGATTTCTTCTCATGCACATTTTACAGTTTAAGTTACATTTCCTGGTAGGCTCGATTTGCAGTGTCAGATAACTGAATATTCGCTTGAGCATTTTTGGGAAAAAATAAAAAAGGAGGAAGTAGAAAGCGGGGTTCCGCTTACTCCTCCACCTTTCTAAGGGTTCGCTTTTTTAGCGGGTGAAGGTAGTTCGCGACAAAGACACTGCCGAGAACGACAGCACCTATCATTTTAGTCGCTATAATCGCTTGAACTGCGACAACTCCACCCACTGCCGCTACTGTTATTGGTGCGCACATATTTTTTATTTCACCTCACTTTGTACTTATATTTTAGGTATATATAATACTTTCGGTTTTTATCTTTATTTTATTTTTGAGAAAGTGTTACTTTTTATCTTTTTGTCACATGCATAACGGCACCAGCTACGGCTATGATGCTATTTCACTCCTCACCAAAGCATGGAATGCATACTGTCCTACCATCCTTTACTCTCACATGCGTCTCCAGGACTTTTTCACCACAAACAGGGCATTTTGTTGCTGAGATTTTTCACCTCACTTTTGTAGTAACATGTTATACAATTCACTCTTCTCCGAAAAAAAGAAAGGAGGGGGAAAGAGGTAGACGGCGACGTTACGTTTACCCCCTCGCTTCCCCGAGTTTTAAATTTTCTTAGCGGGTTGTATCTATCCTCTCTTTCTTCTCCTCGCGGCGTACACGACAACACCAGCTATGGCGATAGCTGCTATGACACCAAGTCCGGGGATTGATGGCGTTTCTTCTGCGGATGCCGGTGTTGGTGTAGTTCCAGGTTCTGGCATAATGCCCAGCTCGACTAACGGATTTACCCCAGCACTCTTAAGCTTTTCTATTTCAGCAGGGCTTTCCACTGTAAAGCTTTTTAGTGTCGAAACGAAAGTTTCCGGTTTGTCTAAGTAATCCATCATAAAGAGGTCCATCTTTAGCCTCATCCACCACCACTTATAGGTGTCAAAAGCTTTAAGGTCTTTACTACTTACGTCACCGCACATTTGAAATGCCTTATCCCAGTCAAAAGCCACAACTATTCCTTCTCCCTTTCCCGTTTTCAGGTCCTCTTTAATAATTATGTTGGCAACGTTTTTTGCCTCTTTTGGGAGTGCCGCCTTTTGCTCCGCAGTTAGCCACTTTACAAATGTCCGCTTATGCCCCACGTTAGTTTCAAAGATTATTATCAGGGCGTCGTCCTTGCACCAGGGCGGAATTGCTATGACCGTGTATTCTCCCTTGGGATTTGAAGAGGGGAGTTCCTCTTTCACGTATTCCGCTATCAGATAACCACTTGTCAGCCCGGGGCAGATATGGTCATGAAGCTCAGCTACTTTAAGGAAATCATTCGGTAAGCCTTTCGCCCAAACATTACTCAATGTAATCACGCTGAATTCGTTTCCACCGAATACCTTCGCAACCATCTTCTCCTGCCACGGCTCTGGGTCGCTGAGCAGCTTATCCGCATCAATATTCTCTTTCGCAATCCGCGTGAAGATTTCTTCGTCCTTGAGGCTCATAAAATCGCTTAAAGCCGCTTCTCTTTCTGTCTTCTCTCTGTCCAGATAGGTTTTAAGAACTTCGCTATCGGCTTCGAGATAAACGCAATCTTTGCTCTCTTTGTCGAAAAAGGCAAACCACAGACGGGCATTATATGGCTTATGCACATTTATCAAGTTCGCTTTACCTCGAGAAGTACCGCTGGTTAGCGTTACGCCATTGAGCGCTTTTTCCGTGGTATAATCGTCTATCATGGGCACATACCCCGCGTCTGTCAGTGCCAGAATGTTGGGATCGCCTTTGCTAAATCCTAACTCATCCATCGCCTTTTCCGCCGCTTTATACCCTACTAAATCCATCACTGACAGATCCTTCTCCCCAACGAAGTCAACTACTGGCTTTAACCCCGGATAATCACTGACGATGCTCCCTTGTGCCGAACCCGTTACTGCGAATACGCTGCACAGAAATATTACTAAGATCGCCACAATCGCTTTTCTTTTCATCTTATTTTTTTCACCTCCTTTTGTTTTTTAATACCTGATTTTATAATAAAGATATTTTGTACTATTTAAATACCTTTTGATATTACATAACTCGATGTTATGAAAAAATTGTTACACTTCCACTCGCCACGACAGCACAACCTCTTTAATCGGCAGTCAATTATGCTCTCGCTTAATGGTTGCGAAAAAGGAATCGAAAAAAAAACCCAAAAAGTAAAAACTATGGGGTCTTATCCAAATCCTCTATCTGAATGATTCAATCTATGACTTTTTTAATCCTTTCCCCCTTCCATCGCCTCTTTTACTCGATCCAGTAAGACGTCCACAATCCGCTCATCCACTCCGATCGGCTTTGCGTAAATAAGCTTAACATTTTCTCCTATCTCTTCCCATGCCCCTTCGAAAGCTTCTTTCAACTTCTCTGGAATGTCCTCCGTGGTATGCGCCCCGTCTGCTAAAAAAACCGGCTGTGCCACTATCTTCTTCATTCCGTCCTTAGCAAGCGTTCTCAGTACCTCCTTAATGCTCGGCGAGTTCAATTGCATGAAGGCTACCCGAACCGTTTTAAATATCCCCCGCATCTCTATTCGCCTTCCGAACTCCTCTAACACTTCCTTGTTATACGGCAGTGTGCTTCCATGTCCTATTAAAACGACTGCCACGTCTTCTCCATTCCCGCCTACGTCTCTATTCTCTTCTTTTGCCATTTTCGTCCCCTTCTTTATTTTATGTGCTATCACACGATCCTAACTCCTTAAAATGTGAGCATCTTAAATAACTTTCGATTTTTTTCGATGATGGTTCTGTTCTACCTTGACTTAGCGGTTTAGAGGGTTAGCGGTTTGGCTTTTTAGCTAACGAGCTGAACCGCGAATAAACTAAACCTCTAATTCCGCCTCATACTTCTCTTTTGTCCTCCTCCTGATTACGTGACCTATCCTGATCATCTCTTCTGGTGCTAAAGGCTCCGGGACTGAGGTCCGCGTGTTGGTGTTGATTCTCAGAGCCAGCTCCCTGAACAAATCGGCAACGTCGCTATCAGGGGCATATTCAATCACGGTATTACCTTCAATCTCGGCTTCTGCAATCTGATGTGCGTTAGGGATATGCCCAATAACCTGCGACCCAACCTTCTCAGCGAACTCGTGCACGACAGCATCGTCATCAAGCATACCTCTAACATTATAAATGATACCCCCCAGCGGCGACCCGCCTCTGGTAGCGAACTCACTGATGCCCGTGCAAATATTGTTCGCGGCGTAAATAGCAAGATAATCCGCGGATGTTACAATATAGACTTCGTCAGCCAAACCCCTCCTCAGGGGCATTGCAAAACCACCGCACACAACATCGCCGGGTACGTCGTATATCACCACGTCCGGCGTAAGCACTTCAAAGGCATTCAGCCTCTTAAGCAGATCAATCGCAACGATGACTCCTCTACCTGCGCATCCAACACCCGGTCGTGGCCCCCCGCATTCGGCGCAATAAACACCCCTATAACCTTTGTAGATGACTTCATCGAGTCTGATTTTATCTCCTTTCACCACTCCTTCAAGACCCAACTGCTCTATACCTTTGTCTCTTGATATCTCAAGAATAGTCGGTATTTCCACCTCGCCCCGCAAGTTTCTCGTGCAGTCGTGCTTTGGATCGCAGCCAATCATCATCACTGAGAAACCATGCTCAGCCAGTGCCGCAGCGACGTTCGAGCTCACTGTGGATTTTCCCACGCCTCCTTTGCCGTAAAATGCTATTTGTCTCATTTTTGCCAGCTTCACTCAAGTATCTTTAAAGAGGAATAAAAATTCTTAGAATAAATATGAACATCCCGAGGGTGGTGATTGCAGGGGACAGAAGTTCTGCGGGTAAGACCACGGTGTGTATCGGGCTATTGGGTGCTTTACGGGATAGGGGACTTGAGGTTCAGGGCTTCAAGGTTGGACTTGATTATATAGACCCTGGCTTTCATACGTTAGTTTCCGGCAGACCTTCGAGGAATCTGGACGGTTTTTTGATGTCTCCAGAGGTAGTGAAGGAGATATTTATGAGGGGCAGTAAGGGTGTGGATATCGCGGTGATAGAAGGAGTGCGGGGGCTTTACGAGGGTTTGAATTATTCCAATGATGTGGGTAGTACTGCACAGATAGCCAAGATTCTACACTGCCCGGTTATACTTGTGATTGATGCGGGCAGCATCACAAGGAGTGTTGCAGCGTTGGTTAACGGCTATAAATGTTTTGATCCTGAAGTGCAGATTTCAGGGGTTATTCTAAACAATATTGGAAGCGAGAGACACGGCGAGAAAGCGCAGAAGGCGGTGGAGAAGTATTGCGGTGTGAAAGTCATCGGTAAGATTCCCCGTAAGAGCGACCTGAAGATCTCTATGCGACACCTCGGCTTGATTACCGCAACGGAGTGTAAAAAGAGGGGGGGCGGTTTTAACGGCGTTCTGGATAGGATAAAAAACTCGGTAGAGGAAAATGTGGATCTAAAAGCGTTTCTTGACGTTGCGAACTCCGCACATGCACTGAAAACGCCGGTGTCACGGATTTTTCATGCTAAAATAGGCAGAAGCGAAGAGCCGAAAGTCAGGATTGCGGTGGCTTTTGACGAGGCGTTCAATTTTTACTATCAAGACACACTGGATTTGCTTTCCTTAAAAGGTGCAGAACTCGTGTATTTCAGCCTGATAAGGGATAAGAATCTTCCGGAAGCGGTAGATGCGGTTTATATCGGCGGTGGTTTTCCTGAGATTTATGCGGCTGAACTTTCAGCGAATCTATCAATGCGGAAGGAAATCAAAGACTTTTACGATGGATACGGGGTTATATATGCCGAATGCGGTGGATTGATGTATTTAATGAAACAACTCGAATATAAGCCCTTGCAGGGTTTACGTGGTCGTAGGTTAGAGTCGCACAAGGATGAGGGGGGCAGGTTTGAGATGTGCGGTGTAATAAAAGGGTCGGTGAAATTTGAAGAGAAGCGAGTCGTGAACTATGTGCAGGGAGAATTGAGGCGGGATTGCATATTAGGTAAAAGAGGCAGCAGGTTTAAAGGGCATGAATTCCACCATTCTGAGATAATACTCGAAGACCCGGCAAACGTTGTTTTTGCTTATAAAATGCTGAGAGGGGAAGGTATAAAAGATGGAATGGATGGCATTGTTTCAAAGAACTGCCTTGCTTCTTTTGCTCATCTACATGCTGCTTCTTATACCGGGTTTGCTGAAAATTTTGTTCGGAGTGCAGGCGAAACAAGAAGAAGCAGTTTTTAGCCCTTTTGTAACCACAGATTACACAGATTATACAGATTTTTACACAAACTTTCTTTGTGAAAGAAAGTAAGTATTTCATCATTTTTAGTGATTACCTTAAAGAGAGATGGGCGAAGTGGAAGCGAAAGCGGGAGGGAAACAAGAAGCGATCTCCGACATGACAACCATACAGTCTCATTGCTGACCGATCACCTGGTCTTTTCGCCTAAGTACAGGGGGAAGGTATTGGAAGGAGAAGTTGCGGAAGCGGCGGAAGAAGTTGTAATAGATGAAGGGAATTCAATAAAATCCTCTGTAATGGCTGCATGGACAATACAGTCTAAAATATTGCCTGTGCTGCCAATAGTGACATTATCCCCCTGCTTGAACTTGAACATCGGATAGAATTTTTTCTTGAATACTTGGCAGGCTCTCCTCTCGACCGCTGATCGATTAAGCACCGAATACGATGACAGAACACATAGACATACATAAGAAAAATAATAGATATATAAGATGAGGTTATATTTTAT
>JAUWPM010000064.1 GCA_030611585.1 Methanosarcinales archaeon
CCGTGGGGCATAGAATATGTTGTAGATTCATTGAATGCGTTCATATTGATCGTAATTCTATTCTTGAGCCTACTGGTAGCGATATATTCAAAGAGGAACGTGGAGCATGAGATAGAGGAGAAGAAACTCGTAACCTTCTATACACTTTTCCAACTCCTTATTACCGGGCTTTGCGGAATAACCGTAACCGGCGATCTGTTCAATATGTACGTTCTTTTAGAGGTAGCGTCTCTGGCTGCGTATGCGTTAATAGCTTCAGCCGGCGGGAAATCATTGAAAGCGAGTTATAATTACCTGATAATGGGTTCCTTAGGCGCTTGTTTCTACCTGATCGGCGTGGGTTTTCTTTATTCTGTCACCGGCACACTGAATATGGGCGACATGAAACTTTTGCTACCTCCCCTGTATGGCAATAGAGCGGTTCAGGCGGCTTTTGTTTTCTTCGTAATCGGGGTGAGCATAAAGGCATACGTCTTCCCACTCCATACCTGGCAACCAGATGCATACACCTATGCGCCTTCATCGGTAAGTGCGCTAATAGCGTCAACGATGTCGAAAGTAATGCTATATGCGCTTATAAGATTGATTTACTCCGTTTTTACGATAAATTTCATCCTGAGTTACATAGGGTTGGATATGGTAATATGCTGGGTTGCGGCGATAGCGATAATCGCAGGTTCAATTATTGCAATAACGCAGCACAATCTGAAGCGGATGCTCGCTTATTCCTCAATAGCACAAATAGGGTATATATTATTGGGTGTGGGGCTTTCTCCAATCTCCGTTTGGGGACTCTTCGGTGCCGTTGCGCACATATTAAATCACGCGGTAATGAAGGGCTGCATGTTCTTAGCTGCCGGTGCTTTTATCCACAAAGCGGGATTATGGGACATAAGGGATTTCGAGGGTTTGGGGAAAAAGATGCCGTATGCGTGTGCGGCTTTTACGATAGCAGCGTGTTCAATGATCGGAATTCCGCCGGGCGCGGGATTTGCATCCAAACTGTTCTTAATTCTCGCATCCTTAGAAGCATCTCAGTACCCGTTCGTGGCGATTCTGCTGTTAAGCACTCTTCTTAACCTCGTATATTTCTGGCGCGTGATTGATCGAATGTATTTCGTGGGGCATGGTCATGGACATGAGGCGGTGGATACGGACGGCGGAGAGAAAGAGAAGGAGCATGAGCTTCCGCTCAGCATGATTGTTCCCATGTTAATCCTCGCCGCTTTTTGTATTATCGCTGGCATTTTCTGGCTTACAGAACTTCCTTTGCCTCTGTTTTACAAGATTCTATCGGATTTGGGTGTTAGTGGGGGGGTGACGCCATAAATGGAGTTAATGACGCCGTTATTTGCGATTCTGTGTCCGGCAATTGCAGCGCCTTTGATTTTACTGTCCCGGAAACATCCGAACGTAAGAGAGGGCTGGACGTTAGTGGCAAGCATAGCGATGTTCTCGCTTGTTCTGTCCATGGCGCCAACGATTTTGAAAGAAGGACCAATAGAATGCATCTTCTTTAAAACCTTATTTGAGGGCGTCTATTTCGGACTGAAAGTAGATGCTTTTGGTCTAATCTTCGCACTAACTTCGTCGTCGCTCTGGATTCTCGTTTCCCTGTATTCCATAGGATATATGCGGGCGTTGAAGGAGCACGCGCAGACGAGATTCTTCTTTTTCTTCTGCTGGGCTATATTTGGAGCGGTGGGAGTTGCGCTTTCCGCGAATTTACTCACCTTTTATGTATTCTTTGAGATATTGACCGTGTCTACCTATCCGTTGGTAATACATGACCAATCGCCGGAAGCTATAAGTGCGGGGCATAAATATATGGCGTACCTGATGACTGCGGGCTGTTTCTTGTTGTTTGGGTTGATGATGACCTATTATCTCACGGGGACTACGGATTTTACACCTGGAGGGATACCTGCTCTTGGCTCGGCGTCTCGAGTGACATTAATAGTGCTGTTCTTCTGTTTCCTGCTATCATTCATGAAGGCGGCGTGGATGCCTTTTCACTCCTGGCTTCCCTCTGCGATGATCGCGCCGACGCCCGTGAGCGCACTATTGCATGCGGTAGCGGTGGTTAAGGCGGGGGTGTTCGGAATCGTGCGCATAGTCTGTTACGTGTACGGTGTGGACTTGATGCACGAACTTGGACTGGGATTGGTTTTAGCTTGCATCGCCGGATTCACCATGATTGTCGCTTCTTTCATGGCAATTGCACAAGACAACCTAAAAAGGAGGTTGGCATACTCCACCATAAGTCAGTTATCCTACATAATTCTGGGGGCGGCATTATTGACACCCAGCGGAATAACGGGTGCAATGCTTCACATACCGTTTCATGGTTACATGAAGATAACGCTCTTTATGTGTGCGGGTGCGATAATGGTAGCGACGGGAAAGAAGAACATAAGCGAGATGGCGGGTATAGGTAAGCAAATGCCCGTAACTATGCTCGCTTTCAGCATAACTGCGATAGGTATGTGCGGAATTCCGCCGGCATGCGGATTCATCAGCAAAATATATCTCTGCTTCGGTGCATGGGCATTACAGCCTCCATACGGGCTAATATTCTTATCTATCATCCTGACAAGTTCGCTGCTGGACGTTATTTATTTCTTCCCCGTTATATACACTGCATTCTTCAGAGAGCCAGAGGGAGGGGGAATCGGAACCGGAGAAGTGAAGATAAAGGAAGCACCCATCTTCGCGGTCGTTCCATTAGCGATAACCGCCATCGTTTCCATGATCTTTTTCATCCATCCGAACACGCTGTTTATATTTGACCTTGTGAAAACTGCGGTTGCCAGTTTGGGTATCTGAGGTTAGAGGTTTAGTTTATTGGCGGTTCAGCTCGTTAGCTAACCCTCTAAACCGCTAACCCTCTAAACCGCTATTCTCTGTGAACTCCGCGGTTAATCTGACAATGTCAAGTTAGTATCCCCTCTTTATTTATATTTAAAAAACAAATTATTAGCGATGATGAAAATGGATGATAATAGAATACCGCCTGAGATAGGGGAGGCGCTATCAACGGGGATGGGGTTTTCGCTGCTGCTAAAGGGCGAGCCGGGAACGGGGAAGACGATGCTCGCTTTTGAGATACTCGACGAGTTCGGGGGCGATAATGCGGTGTACCTTTCAACGAGAGTCTCACTTCCCACACTTCACAGCCAATTCCCGTGGTTGGAAGAACGCGCCGGCTTTAGCGTGATAGATGCAACCAAGTTGTATCTGTCATCAAAAGCGTTTCCGGGATTGCGCTCTTTCTCTGACACTCTTTACACGAAATTGGCAGAGGCAGAAAAACCCGCTACTCTCGTCATTGATAGCTGGGAGGCGATAATATCCGGTGGTGGTAAAGAGGAGAAGAAGGAAGTGCTGGAAGCCACGTTAACCGACTTAGTGAGAAATTATGCGACGCAATTCAAGATGAATTTGGTACTAATAGCAGAAACAAGTGCCACAACTCCGCTCGATTATATGGTTGACGGGATAGTAGAAATGGATCGCATAGATATAGATTACCGGCGGGGGAGGCAATTGATATTAAAGAAATTAAGAGGCACCAGAATAGACCAGCATAAATATGGGTTTACCTTAGACGGGGGTAGATTCCGCTATTTCGGGCCTTTCGAGAGGCGGAAAGTAGAGAAGGCGAGAAAAGTAGAGGTCGTGCCAAATACGGCCGCACATCTATCTACGGGAATTGAGGGGATAGACAAGATTTTGGCTGGGGGGATGGCGACGGGAAGCACCAATATTATAGAATACGGAGATGATTTATCCCTCTTAGGATACCAGTCTATCGTCGCTCACATGATTATAAACAGTATCAATCAAGGGGTTTATTGCGTGAAGATACCGAGTAGTGGGTGGGATGAGAGGCGGTTAAGGCGGGGGATATTGCCCTTCGTAACGGAAGAGGATTATATGAAGTATCTCACGGTCTTTGAGGTAAGAAGGGAGAAGAAAGAAGTAAGAGAGAACGTGAAAGTATTGAAAGGTGAATCAATGGAGGAAGATTTCCCAATATTAACCGATTTCGTTTCCAGTTTAGAACCTCCCGTCATGGTTTTCATCGGAACGGATTTGTTAGATTATCAATATCGTTTGAAAACGCCGGGCAACGTTGAGAGAATGGCAGAGTTATTCTCCTATTGGATAATGGCGATGAGGGCGGCGGGGAACGTAGGAGTATTTGGAATGCCGATGAAGGGCGTATTGGGCACAGAGCTGGCTCACATGGCAACAAATCGTTTTAGTCTGACTGTGCTTGACCGGAGTGTTATCCTTTATTGCAACCGCCCCGATACAAAGATACATTTCCTCGAAAACATCATCACCGAAGAAGCGCTCAAGTTAAAAACCACTCCTTGTGTGTGAGGACATGAGTCATGGAGATGGAGATAGACGTGCAGGCGATGGTCGGAAGCAACATAATCATTACTTTCGGTCGGGTAGACGTGGAGTTAACGAGGGAACAGGCGGAGAAACTAAAGGAACTTCTTGTGGATGCCCTTGAGCGAAGTGAGCGTGATCTTCTCCTCCGCGGGGTCAACAAAAGCAAGTAAAGTCCTTTCCGTGAGTAAGAAGAAGTCATCGCCACATTTCTCCTTTATCTCTTCCATACTTTTATTGTCGAAATATATCCGCTTCCCCCTTTCATCCCCCGCTCGCTGAACCGAAGCTACAAGTTCGATAATATCTTCTTCCTTTTGCTTTTCTTCATTCAACGCTTTTTCTTCCTTATTGCGGGGCATATTCCTCTTCTTCTCTAATATGGGTTACATAACTAAAAGCTTTTTTATTCCGGTCAGGTCGGGGTTGAGACTTGCGGGTAATTTCCGAAAGCTTTATAAGTCAGAATATAAAAGTAGGATTATGTTCAATATATCTCACAGGTTGCGTATGTTTAGTATACCTGGGACACCGCCGGCAGGAGGTAAGAACGAATGGAAAGTAAATTCATTGACGCATTAAAATGCTTTTTAAGATACCCAGCGGATACAATGAAGCTCATGCTGGGCTCGTATGAGCTAGAGACGATAGAAGCGATAAAGAAAGATTTTCCTGATGTTGAAGTGGAGAGTTTAGGTTTTTATTTCGGTGTTTTACTGGCTATCATTTTCCTTCTTCTCTGTGTAATAGCGTATACGATGCAGGTGCTTTATAATATGGGCATGGCTGGTTAATCGTGTTTGCGTAGCTGCCCGGTTTCAAGATGCAGGATGCAAGATACAGGGTAATCTATGATTTATGATCCGATTCTTCGACTATTTCATTTCGCCTTCGATACTTCAGTGGATAGCAATGAATACCCCTCATGCGCCCTTTTTAGATATTTCGATAACGCTATCGAAGCACAATAGAATATCACTAACGCGAAATAGCTTATATCTGCAAAGACGAAATCGAGCGGTACATAAGCTTCTGTTATACCGCCAATGCCCGCTAATCCATACCACTTCATCGCGTAATAAACAATAACATAAAAGTTTATGGCAATTATACCGGTGGAAATCCCATGATAAACTCCCATTAAGCCTGGCCAATCCCGCGCTTTCCTTGACATGGACCATATATAAGCGAAGAAGAGCCAGCCCATTATGAAAAGAGCTATACCGGAGCCCATACTTTCCCAGAGTGCTATCTTTCTGTCAAGGCTTACGGTCGTTCGCCATAGGAATGTTAGACCTATTATCACTATCAACGTCCGCTCATCCATTATCACAGTGCCCACTAACTCCCGCACGTTCATCTCTTTCAACTTTTTACCGCGGGGGAATAGAAGTGGCGATACGATATGCATGAGCGTCCTCTTCTCGGATAACGATGTATAATCCCCGTGCATCTTCTTTAGATACCCCGCCGACCATATTACCGCACAATAAAATACCACCAATGCTACGTACCTCACATCTCTGAAGATGAAATCCAGCGGTAGATACGTCTCTACATGCAGTAATCTATACCACCTCAGCCCGTAGTAAATGAGAACAAAAACGTTGATAACGAATAAGCAAACGGTAAACCCCTGATAAACGCGATTTGAGATTATCCAGCCTTTCAATTTCGCGGACATCCCGTAGAAGTAAGCAAAAAGAATCCAGCCCAATAGGATAAGAGCAATACCCGAGCACATACTTTCCCAGGTGGCAATCTCCCCGCCGAGGCTTATGTATGCACGCCATAAAATCGTCAAGACTATTATCACCGCCAAGGTTCGTTTATCCTCTACAACTTTGCCTACGAATTCTTTTATGCCCATTTTAACTCCCCTATCTTTCCTCCCCTATCTATCTCACTCATTATATTATTTTTAGTAGGCTATATAAATATTTCGATTATTTTTTATCTCGTTTACTTTTTATCTATGTTTTTATACACTTTTTATAAATGTGTACCCATGCGCCCATCCGGGACACGGGTGCCACAAAAGGCGGAAGACGAAAGCGATGGTGGCGAAGGTGGAAATAACGAAGAAAGATCTATCAGTAACGGAGGTAACAAAATGAGTGAGCGCATCTTGAAATGGCTCTTTATGTCGGAGAGCGAGGAGGAGCTGGTCAAGCCTTTTACCGCGGCTGATATGAAAACAAGGGAAGGAATGGCACGTTTGATAGTTGCATGTGCCCTTCTGGGGGTGTCTATCGCATACATTACGTTCGTAGTCTTAGTAGCTATAGGCGTAATTTGAAAGCGATGGTGAAGATAAATAGGGATAATAGTAGGAGAAAAAATGGAGAGAAAAATTTAGGGGTGTGGTAAAAAGATGGCAAATAATTTATTAGCCTTTTACGTCATAATTGGAGTTGTTGCATACGTCGTGCTGTGTTTTATGGCAAAAAAACCCGCTCCTCCACATAGAAATTTATTAATTACAATTTATTTCTGCTGTCTCGCTGGGATGGTCATTGCGGGTTTACCGGTTCACTGGCATATTGAGTTCCCGTGGCAAGAACCAATACCAGCGGCATTTTACGCAATATTTGGATTTGCTGCATGCGTATTTCTCATTTATTTTGCCAAAGGACTACGTCTCTGGCTTCCGAAGGATTATGATTACTATGAAAAGAAAAGGAAGGGAAGAGAATGATTGAGTGGTTGCATCCTGGACTCATATTTATCTTTGGCACTTTCCTTATACCGCTTTTTAAAGGTAAATGGAAACAGGCATATTTGCTTATACTTCCAGCAGCAGCGCTGATAGACGTTATTCTAATGTATAAAGGCGTATTCGGAACCATACCCTATTCAACCTGGTATTATCCCTTTTTGGATTACGAACTTGTCCTCGGAAGAGTAGATAAGTTGAGTTTGTGTTTTGCACTGATATTTTCACTCGCAGCGTTCTGTATGGTTCTTTACGCACTACACGTAAAAAGTAGCAGTGAACACATGTCCGAGTTCTTCTATGTGGGCGGTGCACTTGGAGTGGTCTTCGCAGGCGACCTATTCACCCTGTATATCTTCTGGGAGATAATGGCGATTGCATCTATGCTTCTTATCTGGTTCCACGGTGGGCGAGGGTCGGAGGTAGCCCATAGAGCCGGGTTCAGATATATTTTATGGCATCTTTTTGGCGGTATAGTCTTGCTTGCGGGCATTATTATGTATGTGGCAGGCACGGGTTCAACCGCCTTTAATGCCTTCAGTTGGGGTTGGGGTAGCGAATATTTGCCTTCTTATCTCATCTTCTTTGGTTTCATATTAAATGCCGCCGTTCCACCTCTGCATGCCTGGTTGCCGGATGCTTATCCTGAGGCAACTGTTACCGGTGCGGTATTTTTGAGTGCCTTTACCACCAAGAGTGCGGTGTATGTTTTGGTAAGGGGCTTCACGGGTGTTGATATTCTGATCGGGATAGGGGCGATAATGACGGTATACCCCATCTTTTATGCCGTCCTCGAGAATGACATAAGGAGGGTGCTTGGGTATAGCCTAATTAACCAGGTGGGATTCATGTTATGCGGCATAGGAATAGGAACTCCCCTGGCAATATGTGGCACGGTCTCTCACGCTTTCTGCCATATCATATATAAGGGACTTCTCTTCATGTCCGCTGGGTCGGTGCTTCAAATGACAGGAAAGATAAAATGCACAAGTCTGGGCGGATTATGGAAGAGCATGCCATTTACTACTGCGTGCTGTATGATAGCAGCAGCATCAATATCTGCATTCCCCGGCTTTAGCGGTTTTATCAGCAAATCAATGATTATCGCTGAAGCTGCACATTTTCAGTTGGGCATCGTATGGGTTCTTTTACTATTAGCCTCAGCCGGTGTGTTTCACCATGCGGGTGTGAAAGTCCCTTATTTCGCCTTTTTCGCAAAAGATGCCGGCATAAAGGCAAAAGACCCGCCACTTAATATGAAGCTTGCTATGGGGATTGGAGCCTTTCTCTGCATCTTCCTGGGCGTTTTTCCACAATACCTCTATAATATCCTTCCTTATGACCCTGTTGCCCTTGGTTTTATACCATACACGGCAGCCCATGTGGTAAGTCAAGCCCAGCTCCTGATGTTCGCTTCGTTAGCTTTCTACGTTCTCATAATCACAGGAGTATATCCACCTGAACAGAAGAAACTCAATCTTGATACAGATTGGCCATTTAGAATATGGGGTGCGAAGTTTATGATATTCTGCAAAGAACCATTGATGGATTTCGCAAGTTGGGTAGACCGCGGTATGAAGCGGATTTCCGCCTATTTCGCATCCTTCGGTAGGAATCCGCTTAGAGCAATACGAATAGCACTGAGCACGATGATGGTAAAGGCGTTAAGAACGTTTGTTCTGGAGTTCTGGTGGCGAGTATTCAAGTATTATGAGCGCGATTTGGAGGAGGCAAAGAAACTACCCGCAGACAAACCAATAGAGACGGTGCCGTTAGGGACCGCGGTATTGCTGATAATCATTTTATTCCTGTTGTATCTGGTAATAACATTGATGTACGGGTGGCTTGCACCTTAAAATGTTTGGTGATAAAGGAAAGACGACGGTGAAGGTCTTATTCGAGAGCAGTGCATCAGATTGTGTTCGTTATCAAGAGGTGGTGGGAGTTATTACAATCGGAGATTGACGTCATAAAAGTTTTCGACAAGGATGTTAACTGCAAGTGACATACTGAGAGCGAGTGTTGAATAACATCTAAAAAATAAAAAATGGGGACTGTCAGGCAGCCACCCATCTTACATCTCTCTTTTAAACGCAACCCAGGTTTCCGTTGTTGAAACCGCCCTACTTTCATGAAGGAAGTCTTCAATCACGTTCGGATCTTCCGCTTCGTAAATCCATATCGCATCATACCTGCCCAGCGTATGATAAACTTGCAAGAACTTGACGCCTTTAGGCGGTGCTTTAAGTATTCCGTCGCCGAATTTTCCCGCTTCTTCCACCATGCCTGGATTGACTCTCACGCATGTTATGAACAACATCTTTTTTATCACCTCCATATAACACAAAGTGCGTTGACCTATTAATAACTTTCAATTCCTTATTCACGCCCTTCAAAACTTTCTTTATAAACTTTATCTCTTTCTTTTCTTTATCATCAAACAAATACTCTTCAGCAAGCAAATGATCACGAAAGAGTTGATAAAGGACGTAACGATAAGCATTTTGAGACGAGCGGAGACCACACTGCCAAAGGATGTGAAACAGGCGCTGGCTCGTGCGTACGAGCGTGAAGAGAATAAAATCGCGAAGGTGCAGTTGGAGGCGATGCTGGAGAACGTCAGGTTGGCAGAGGATCTGCAAAGACCTTTATGTCAGGACACGGGTCTCCCGCTGTTTTTTGTTACGCTTGGTAATTGTAGTGACGCATTAA
>JAUWPM010000014.1 GCA_030611585.1 Methanosarcinales archaeon
ATGCACGCTCAAGAAGCAGGGAGTCGTATAGCATAGCGTGAGCTATCGACAAAAACCAAGAAAATGATGGAAATTGGCCTGTTAGACGGTAAAAAAGCCGAAAAATACGTGCTAAAACTGAAAAAATGGGTTGAAGGTTACCGGAGGGTGCATAAATAGAAGTAAATCAAAATTCTCCAATGAGTTTATTTCCTTTTTTCACTCCTATTTCTACATATCCATTCTCAAAATATGCCAACCCTCGCGAAAATGTTTTTTCGCCAAATGCCAGTCTTATTTCATCCCTCGTTATCTCTCGCATCTTTTTCACTTCTATCCTTCTTGACTTGTAGCTGATTAACAAGTAGTGAGTAAAGATGAAAATAATAATAAAACTCGGCGGCAGCTTACTGGCTAAAGGACGAGAACTTCTGCGTTTCCTTAGCGATTATGCCAAAAAGAACGTTCTTTCTTTCGTTATTATTCCCGGCGGTGGCCCCTTTGTAGAACCGATAAAGAAATTTTCTGATAGAATATCAGATGACACGGCGCACTGGATGGCAGTGCTCGCAATGCATCAATACGGACTCTTCTTAGCTGATGATGAACTCGATATACCATTAGTTGAAAGCGTAGAGGAACTAAAAAATGCAGGTCATATCTGCATCGTATTACCGTATAAAATCCTGAAAGACGATGATTGCTTACCGCACACCTGGGACGTTACGTCGGACACGATCGCGGCATTCATTGCACGTGAATCAGGTGAAAAGAGTTTCATAAAAGTTACTGACGTGGATGGCATACTAAATGAGAACGGGATTTTGATAAAACGGATTAATGCGAAAGAACTGATTGAGCAAGAGCTTAAAGGGTGTGTTGACGCAGAACTACCGCGGTTTTTACTGCAGAACAAAATGAGCTGCGTGATTGTTAATGGCAATGTGCCCAAGCGAATAATTGACGTAATCGAAGGCCAAGAAACACTCTGCACGAAACTTGTATCAAACAGTGAAAACTGAAATTCCACCTCTTATTGCGCACATTATCATCTTGCATCCTGTATCCTGCATCTTGCATCACCCCATTATCTGAAGAATTACCCGTCTTGACCGTCGCTTATTGTCCAGCTCGACGAAGACCACCTGCTGCCACGTGCCCAGCATAAGCGTTTTATTTCTGAACGGCACGGTCAACGAAGGCCCCAGAAAAGATGCTCGTACGTGCGAATGCCCGTTTCCATCGTGCCACCGGTATTCATGCTCGTATTCTATCCCCTTAGGGAACAACCGCTCTAACGCAGCGGGTAAATCCTGCAACAGTCCCGGCTCGTATTCTATTGTCGTAACCGCACCGGTCGCACCGGGCACGAAGATAGTGACAATGCCGTCTTCAATATCCGATTCTCGCAATGCGCTGTTTACATTCTCGGTTATGTCTATTATGTCCACTTCTCCTCTGGTATCAAAATGCAGCTCCTTCGTTACAACGCTCATTTTTTCCCTCGTTCCTCCTTTATTCCGGTTTATTTATGCTTGCGGCATCTCCAACGCGAAATGTTTATTACGTTCAATTTTAATTTGATTTAGTATACCTCTTGAGTAATTAATTATATATAGGGATATGGAAACCACATATCGGGTTGTTCTCCTTGACATGGATGGGACGTTCCTCGATTCGCGAGGAAAAGGAGAAAGACCAAACGAATGGGCATACGAAGCATTCAGAAAAAGCGTGGGACATTACGGCATAACGCTTTCTATAGGGGAGATAAATGAGCTTTTCCTTGCTCCGCTACGTTCTGAGGGTGCGGAAGGGGTGCGGAAATTTTGTAAGATATTTGGCTTGGATAGCGATGAGTTCTGGGCGCGACGGGAGAAGGACGTTATAGAATCGAAGATAGAAGCTATGCGAAGTGGAGTAATAAAGCCCTGCAAGGGTTCTGAGCAGACACTAAAATACCTGAGTGAAAAATTCCTTCTCGCGGTGGTGAGCGATTCACAGCAAGTGTGCGTGGACTATGCGCTGGAGCACTTCAATTTGAAACAGCACTTCACGATCTGGTACGGACGAAAGAGTGACTTGGAAAGCCTGGCTAAGCGGAAGCCGAGTGCCTTTTATATCAATCGAGTGCTGCGTGAATTGAACATGCGCAGGGAGGATGCGATATTGGTGGATGATAGCCCTGTTGGAATATTAGCGGCTAAAAATGCCGGTATAGATTCCGTGCTTATCGGTAACAGTGATGAGCAGAGGGCGGAGAAATACGAAGGTGAACCTACGTTCTCAGTAAAGAACATCGGTGAGCTGAGGATGGTGCTATAAATAAAAAGAGGGCACTGTCTAAAAATATAGCGATTTATCACCGCCAAGAGCGCGGAGACCACAGAGTTTTTGGATGGTTTCAATCATTGCTTGGGGGTTTCTAATGCTTCTGCGCGCTCCGCGTACTCTGCGGTAAGACTCCGGTAAAAACGGCACTATACTTCTTCGTATGTGCATAGCAACTTCAACTATTTATCGTATCTTCCAGCCCCGGGCGGACAGTTTTTGAAGTGTGAAGAGCAGCAGGATAGTTATGCCGATCAACTCAGAATATAAAGTGTACGCAGCGTCCGGCGAGAGCGAATACGTACGGAAGAACATCGCTATGAAATACTCCCACCAGTGCGATTCCACGACGCCCTGTGGGAACGCGAAACCGAACACAGGGTAAAAGAGCGTCTCCGGCGTGAGCCACATTCGATCCTCGCAGAGGTGTATAAACGCAGCACCGCAGAGAATAAAGCCTCGTATCTCTCCGTTTCGCTTGTGTAGATACATGCCGATGAGTAGCAGGATAAATATGAAGAGGAACGTATGGGCGAATAGTCTGCCGTTCGACAAGGATTGCGAAAGTACGATCTCGCCGATCGGCTTGTCTATTAAATCAGGCAGAATCGCACCTACGAGGACCGTAAGGTAAATCCGGCGATTTGGCTTGATCTTGAAGATGCGAAAGAGCAACACGGCTATCCCCAGCGTTACCCCTAAATGCCCGAAGAGAAACATGGTTGCTTGTCTCTGTACGTATTCACATAAAATAAACGCTCGCTCGTAACTTAAAACTGATGAAAACAAAGAACTAAAATATGGGAATTACACTATGAATTCTCTGTTTATTTGGTAAGATGACGAGCAACAGCAACAATTCCGATGCGGAGCGTGAATTAGAGCGCGCGGAGATACGGGAAATAGCACGACAAATAGCCGGAGAAGGACCCATCTGCGACCATTGCCTTGGCAGACAGTTCGCAAAGGTCTCGTCCGGTATTTCAAACGAGAGAAGAGGGCAAATACTAAAAGCAGCTTTGAAAGCGCACGGGGTAGAGTTCGAAGAGGGAAAATGCTGGGTTTGTAATGGTCTGTTTGAAAAGACCGACGAGTGGGTGTCAAAGGCATTGGAAACGCTGAGTGATTATGAATTCGATTCCTTTTTGGTGGGTACGAAAGTCAACGGACTGCTTACGGAGAACGAGGATTTGCTGTGGGAGACTGCTGGTGCTTTGTATGCCGAGCCGTTGAAAGCGGAGTTGAATAGAGAAGTAGGGAAGCGAATCGAGCGAGAGCTTGGTAAAATAGCCGAATTTAAAACGCCTGACCTCGTCGTTATTCTCAATTTGTTGACTGATACCGTAGAGGTGCAGTCGAATGCCGTTTTCATCTACGGACGATACCGGAAGTTCAAACGAGGAATACCACAAACGAGATGGTTCTGCCGTGCGTGCCGAGGCAGAGGCTGCGAGCGGTGCAATTTCACGGGGAAGATGTATCCCGAATCCGTCGAGGAATTGATAGGTGGCACACTCCTGGAATCGTTCAAAGGTGCGGACGTGGTGTTGCACGGGTGCGGCAGAGAGGACATAGATGCTCGCATGCTCGGCTCCGGTCGCCCGTTTGTGGTGGAGCTAAAGGAACCGAAACGGCGATACGTGGATTTACTACGAGCCGAGGAGAAAGTGAATACCGAGAACGCAGGTAAAGTAGAAGTGACCGACCTTCAGTACGTGAAGAAAGAAATGGTAGCGAAACTAAAAAATGCAAAGGCTGATAAGACCTACCAGGTCAACGTGGAGTTCAAAACACCTGATACGGTACTTGAAGCCGCGGTGATAAATGCGTTAGATGCGTTATCCGGTGCGGTGATCGAGCAGCGAACGCCAACGCGTGTAGCGCATCGGAGAGCAGATTTGGTACGGAAAAGGAAGGTGGCTACCGCACGGTTGGTATCTTTTACTTCTACCGCAGAAGCGCACCGTGCCGTTATAGAATTCAAATGTGACGCTGGTTTATACGTAAAGGAACTCATATCCGGCGATGCAGGGCGAACGAATCCGAGTTTTAGCGCGTTGCTTGGATTGGAATCGGAAGTGACGGAACTGGACGTGCTTGACGTTGATTTGAACATTCCTGTGCAAGATTTCAAATTCTGCCGTGTTCGAAATAGCGCTACGTAAAGTCAGCACGCGAGGTTTATTTGCCAGGCGACTTCCTATTCCTTGTCCGTCGCCTCCCCCGGTCTTCCTCTATCTGCCGCTCAACCGATAACAAAGCGTCCTTCAATACCTCGATAAAGTCCCATCTTCGCTTTCTCACCTTCGTCTCTTCCACCACGTCCTCGGTCTTTGCCGTTATCGTTTTGATGGGTTTCGGTTCCGCCTGACCCACGTACAACTTATCCGGCGTCTTTACGTGCGCGCTTATCTTGTAATACGGAACACCGCCTCGGTCCCGCTCTTTTTTTATCACGATCTTTATCCAGTGCACCCTTCTGGCGAATTTAGCTATTTTGCGCACTTCCGTCTCGATTATTCGCTCTGCGAGTTCCTCATACTCCTCATCGAGCGCGCCCTGAATCTCAACTTCTATCATTGCCTCCTCTTTCAGCATCCGCAGATACCGCATTATGTCCAGTATCGTGATGATTCCTCGTGGCACTCTATCCTTGACGATGGGCACACCGCGAATATCGTGCCGCTGCAGTAAACTCGCAACCTCCGCGAGATTCGCATCTACATCCGCGGTTATCACCGGCGCATTCATAATGGCTGAAACCGGCTGCTCCATTCGTGTAACCTTCTCCCCGGTAAACTCACCCGAGGTCATCCGCCTTTTGGGCTTGTAAATCTTCCTTAAAATGTCGCCACCGGTAACGATACCAAGCAAATTTGACATTTCATCAACTACAAGAACTCGCCCTATGCCGTTTTTCCTCATGATGCTTCGCGCTTTACCAATGCTGTCTGTCTTTTCTACACAGAGCGGATTCCGGGGCATTACCCTTCTAACCTCTATATCTTTTAATATACGAGATTCCGAACCCCGCCTCATGACGTCGTACTCCGTGACAATTCCCGCAAGCGCTCCACCGTCGTCAACTACGGGCGCGGCTCTCTGACCACTGTCCATCAGCTCACAGATTGCGTCAATGGTTGGCGTGTCTTTGTGTATGCCGTGCGGTTTGAACATGAATTCATCCACGTGTGAGTCGGGATTGGATGCCAGGAGCAGATCCTGTATGTTAATAAGATATATCGCATCGTTCTCGTTCGCACGTACAACCAGGTTGTGAAACTTGTTCTTCCCCATAATGCCAATAGCCGCTGCTATCGCTGTATCAGGCGTTATGGTAACGACTTCTCTCGTGCTTATCTCTATTATCGGTTCGTCAAACATGTTTTATTTTCACCTCTTTTTCTAAGGGACTGCATGAAGATGAACATGGGGCTGCGGAGATTTGAACTCCGGTTACCAGCTCCCCGAGCTGGAAGGATGCCTGGCTACCCTACAGCCCCGCCTACCTATACTCGTATCCCCTACGGTGATTTACTTTCTGTTTTATGCTTATAAGATGCAGGGATACTTTTTTGGTTGCCTTCTATTATAAGGTAGAATAAGGTAGAATGGAGAAATGAGTAAAGACACGCATTCAAAGGCGTTAGAAGGATTAGAAGAAGTGAAAGGAGTTAGAATAGGGCAGCACACAAGTGTAGACGAACTGGTAGTGGGGTTAAGGGGTTGCGCCTTTGGTGCTGGCAGGTTAGCAAAAGCAGTGGACATCTACGAAGAAATGTTAGTAGAGGAAACGACGAAATTCATTGGCATTGCCGGTGCGCTGGTCCCTGCTGGAATGCGACCTATACTCGCGGATATGATTCGGGAGCGGTACGTGGACGTCGTAGTAACAACGGGCGCAAACCTCGTGCACGACATTATAGAAGCGCTTGGCGAACACCATTATATGAGCAGCGACGCGGCTGCGAGCGGTGGTGGAGCGGTAGTAGACGACGTCCTGCTCAGGAAGCAGGGCATAGATAGGATATACGACGTGGTGGTGCATGACGAAGCATTTGCGCATTTAGAAGATTTCTTGCGTACCGTTTTTGAGCAACTGGATCACAAAAGGTATAGTATAAGGGAACTGCTAACGGCGATAGGGGAGAATCTTTCTGACCGGAATTCTATTTTGCGGAGTGCGGTGGACAGTGACGTCCCGGTGTTTTGTCCTGCGATTGCAGATTCTATGATCGGGCTCCATGCATGGATATACAAACAGGCAGGCGCGTTAGAGGTTGACGCGTTTGATGATACGCGGGAATTGATAGATCTCTTCTGCGAGGCAAAACGCACGGGTGCAATAATACTCGGTGGCGGTGTGCCAAAGAACTTTATATTCCAATCTGCGTTGATAGCACCACGAAAAGATGGTCAGGAAGGGTTAGATTACGCCATACAAATAACTACGAAGACGCCGGAAGACGGCAGTTTAAGCGGTGCGACTTTAGAAGAAGCGAAATCGTGGGGAAAGATAGGCGAAAACGCAAAGGCAGTTACTGTTTACTGTGATGCTACCATTGCATTGCCGATAATCGTGGCTGCGGTGCGGGAAAGAATGGAACGAATAAGAATAAACGAACGCCCGTCCAAGGGCTAAATATATGTGGTTCGTGCTTATGATTTGGGATTTTTCTACTCGTTATTCAGTGCATATACTCGGTCGGGTCTTCCACACCAGCATCTTTGAACCCGCGCCTCCGGTGCAAACAGGACTCACAAATCCCACAATGCTTCTCCTCACCAAAATAGCACGAATAAGTCAGGTGTAACGGCGCTTCGACTTCCACGCCCTTCTTAATAATTGCGGGCTTCAGCAACTGCACTAACGGCGCCTTTACCACTGGCGGCTGAGAAAAAGACGCCACGGCTTTCTCCAATACTACGTTGTACCGCTTCACGAACTCCAGCTCATTGTCCGGATACGACCTTGCCTCTTCTGCATTGAAGCCGACGGAAAGCGCTTCCGCGCCGATAACCTCTGCATACGCGCTCGCATGAGCTAACAGGATTAAGTTGCGGCAGGGCACCCATGTAGATGGCGTCTCCTTCTCCACATCCAAATTCACTTCTTCGGCTACTGGAACTTCTCTCTTGATGTCGGTTAGGGCGGACCCGCCAAGCTCTTTCAAGAACGGTATTTCCGCGAGCTTCAAGTCCTTCGCACCTAAGTACCGCGCTATTTTCTTTACTGTTTCTTTCTCGCGATCTTCTGCTCGCTGCCCGTAGGATGCGTGGAAAAAATGCAATTCGTAGCCTTCGTGCGATGCTATGGTCGCTGCGATTGTGGAGTCTATCCCGCCGGAGCAGACACAAACGGCTATTTTTGTCATTTCTCAGTTCCTATTATTGGCTTGCGTTACTAAAAAGGTGTTACGGCACACCCAGACACCCCACCATTTCCGGTGGAAACATCAACTCATCCTTTATTCTTTTCTGCTTCTGCCGGTTCGACTACAGCAGTTCTTGTACTTTTACCATTACCATAGGGGCAAGGATCGTTTCTGTCTATTTTACCTTGATTTTACTTTTGCTTACTATAGCGAAGGTGTTTTGTATAACTGCTGACGCATATCTGAAGTTCCCCGAAGGGAATTTTGGGCGGAGCTTAGCGGAACCAGATACGCTGTGTTATCTGCTGTTACGCCCCTCTTGAATGTCAAGGACTTTATGCTCATCGTTTCATGAGAGAACATCTTCACCGGCATCCCTCGTGCTCAATGATTTTTTCGAGTTCGGCGTTTAGAGGAGGAATATCTTCTTTAACGGTCTTCCAGACAATATCTAAGTTTATTTCATAGTAGCCGTGGATAAGCCGGTTACGCATCCCGACAATGCCACTCCAAGGAATTTTGGGATATTTCTCTCTGAACTCTGAAGATACACCGACGGCAGCCTCACCAATAATCTCCAATAGATGGACAAGCGAGAGGCACAACATCCTATCAGTATCCAGATCAAGCCGTGTTTTATCAGCAGAAAACACTAATACTTCACTGGTTGCATCCAGCATATGATGAACACGAACCAAATCAGCTTTCACTGTACACCGCCTCCGCCTCCGCTAACACATCATCACGAAAGTACCTACTTAAGTCATTGGGAGTTCTCAAATCGACCTCCCGCCCGCCGAACATAGAAGAAAGTTCTTCTTCCATCTCAATCAAATCAAAAAACCCTGGTACATAGTCAATTTCAAATTCAACAAGCACATCAATATCACTACTCCGCGAAAAATCATTACGCAAAATAGAGCCAAACAAAGACAACCTTTGGATGTGTTTCCGTTTACAAAACTCAACAATCTTCCGCTTCGATACCTCAAGACCAAACTTCTTCATCAAACAACCCTCCTATCCTCAAGATATTATCTTTTAACATCATAAGACCAGCCAACCGGTTATTAGCCAACCCTAATTTTATAGTCCTCGACATTCTGCATTGTTATATAACATAGGTATCTTATAATTTTGGGTAGAATTGCAGATAACGTTATATATCCAAATTTGGTTCGCATATACATCCCTTTTTGTCGAACTTCTTCATCTTCAAGTATCCTCCCCCCAATTCCTCTTATCTCTAAGCTATCCAACGGACTTTTAGCATATAACTTTCTGATCGTAAATCTATATAATCCTATTGCAAGAAGCTAACAACAGACCATGACAAAGATACAAATCCCTTACGGCACCAAACAGATAGATCTGAACATTGAAGACGCTGAGCTATTAGATGCTGAAGATGTAGATAGTAGAAGAACCAACAACATCGAAGGCTTAGATGTGATAAAACAAACACTCAGCGCTCCTTTGGGCACAAAACGGCTCCGGGAACTCGGGGCATCCAAAACCCCTGAGAAAATAGTAATCGTTGTTGACGACCACACACGAGAAGCTCCTACGGAGAAAATGCTTGATGCCTTATTAGAAGAGATTGGCGAAGAATATAAAGATAAAATCATGTTGCTGGTTGCCTGTGGCACTCACGAACCACCAACCGAAGAAGATTTAAAAAGAATCCTTGGCAAATACTTCGACCAGTACAAGTACACCCTCAAAATACATGATTGCGATGCCAACGACCTTGTCTACGTAGGCACGACCAGCCGAGGAACATCCGTAAGGCTGAACAGGAACTACGTGGATGCAGACATAAAAATCTTAACTGGCGATATAACCCTGCATTATTATGCCGGGTTTGGCGGTGGGAGAAAGAGCATTCTCCCCGGTATATCATCACGCGACACGATACAAAAGAACCATGCACTTTTGGTGGACGAACATGCGAGAACCGCAAACTTAGAACAGAACCCCGTACATCTGGATATGTCCGAAGCTGCCTCTTTTGCACCGCCTGATTTTACGCTGAATATCGTTGCTGCTGGAAACGGCGATTTGGTGGATGCATACGCAGGGGAGATGAATAAGGTATTCAGTAAAGGTGTTGAGGTTGCTAAAGACCTGTTCTGTCGTGATGTACCAGATCTGTTCGACGTTTTGATTGTAAGTGCCGGCGGCTTCCCGAAAGATAGGAATCTGTACCAAGCGACTAAAGCGATAGAGAATTGCTACCGGGTGGTAGCATCCGGTGGGAAATTGATTTTAGTTGCTGAATGCCGGGAAGGAATCGGGGACAAATATTTTGATGCCTGGATGAACGATTATGCAACCTATGAAGAAGCGGAAGCGGCAATTAGAACAAACTTTGTGCTCGGCGGGCATAAAGCGTTTTATATGAGGAATGTAATGAATCTGTTGGAGTTGTCTATTGTTTCCGAACTTGATACGCACAAGCTAACAACATGGCAGATTAAAGCATATAAATCGTTATCCGAGGCACTCGCAGGTGTAAAGAAAGATAAGGTTAAAATAGGTATAGTTGAAAAAGGCGTGGATACATTATTAGTGCCGACGCGGCGATAAACAATAAATATATAGAGGTATGTGTAAGGAATAAGGAGCGATGGAAAGTCTTGCAAAACAGAAACGGATAGCAGCAAAGGTGTTGAAAGTAGGCAAGGGTAAGGTCTGGATAGACCCTGAAGCTACTGGGGACGTAGCGGATGCGATAACGAGAGAGGACGTTCGTGGGTTGATAGAAGAAGGTATAATAAAAGTAAAGCAGAAGAAAGGCGTTAGCAGAGGAAGAGCGAGGGTAAGGGCGAATCAAAAAGCTCTGGGTCGCAGAAAGGGGCATGGGTCCAGGAAGGGAGCGAAAGGAGCAAGATCGAACAAGAAAAAAAAATGGATAACGAAGATTCGTGCTTTACGCAGGAGATTGAAGGAACTCCGTGATGATGACTATGTGGACAAAACCATCTATCGGAAGTTATATAACAGAGCGAACGGAGGAGAATTCAGAACCGTGGGTCACTTAAACGAATATATAAAGGCGAATGAATTGCTAATGAGAGAGGAGGTAGCATAAATAAATGGGAAGAGCAAGAGGTCCAACGTATCACGTTCCTTTTAGAAGAAGAAGAGAAGGCAAGACCGACTATCGCAGAAGATTGAAGCTGTTATTCAGTAAAAAGCATCGCGTGGTCGTAAGAAAAAGTAATAGATACATCAGGATGCAACTAATTTCTACTGATAGATTTGGTGATAAAACTCTTGTTACTGTTCTGTCGTCGGAACTCACGAAATATGGTTATGACGGCGGGAAATGTAACTGTCCTGCAGCTTATCTTACTGGTTTGCTATTCGGTAAGAGAGCAAAAGAAGCCGGGTTTGACGAGGGTATTCTCGACAGCGGTCTAATTTCCCCTGTTCACGGTTCTAACATTTATGCTGCGTTAAAAGGTGCTGTTGATAGCGGATTTGCGATACCGCATGACCCCGCGGTTTTCCCTGCTGACGATCGCATCACCGGGAACCATATTGCCACTTTCTTGCAAAAGCCTGATATTACTGACACGTTTCACGCCGTAAAAGATAAGATAACAAGTGAGAAAGAGATGATCGAGAAGAAGGAGATAGAGGAGGAGTCTACTACAGGATGAGTGGGAGAAGGGACAAAGGGAAAGGGGGAAGCGGGGGAAGGAACAGAGATCGAGAAAAGGCGAGAGCCTTAGAGAGTTGGAAACCGCTAACACGTTTAGGGACGCTGGTACAAAGTGGAGAGATAAAGACTATCGAAGAGGCTCTTGGCTCTACGTATCCTCTAAAAGAGTTTCAAATTGTGGATGCTCTTCTCCCTGAACTCCGTGAAGAGGTTGTAGATATTAACCTTGTCCAGAGAATGACCGATTCGGGAAGGCGGGTGAAGTTCAGAGTGTGCACTATTGTGGGGAATCACGACGGTTATCTTGGCATAGGGTTGGGGAAGGACGCGCTTGTCCGTAGTGGCATAGAGAAGGCGGTACGAGACGCTAAATTGAATATGATATATGCGAAACGCGGGTGTGGATCCTGGGAATGCAACTGCGGAGGGGCACATTCGATTCCTTTTAAGGTTGTAGGGAAGTCAGGCAGCGTAGTGATAACGTTAAAACCCGCTCCAAAGGGTATCGGTCTCGCCGTGGGCAATATCCCGAAGCGGGTATTAGATTTTGCTGGTGTTACGGATGTATGGGCTCAGACACAGGGGCAAACCAGAACCACGTTTAACCAGGCTTACGCAACGTTCGATGCATTACGTAAAACCATGTTGATGAAGACGGTGAAGTGAGACAAAATAAATGTACGCAATTATAAGACTTAGAGGTGACGTAAACGTAAGGCCAGAGATAAAATATACGTTAAGGCTTCTCCGTTTACACAGCGTGAATCATTGTGTAGTCGTCGAAGAGAACGATTATAACAAGGGAATGATAATAAAAGTGAAGGATTACGTGGCGTGGGGGAATATATCCGAGGATACGCTTGAGGGCGTATTAAAAGATCGTGGGAGATTAGAAGGCGGTAAAAGATTAACCGAAGAATATTTGCGCGAAGAAACACCTTTAGGATCAATAAAAGAACTTGCACATTCGTTGTATGAAGGCGAACTAAAGATGAAGGATTTGATGGAATACAAAATCAAACCGCTTTTCAGACTTCATCCACCGAGAAAAGGGCATAAGGGTATTAAACGTAGCGTTAAAGAGGGTGGAGAACTTGGCTATCATGGTGATACGATAAACGATTTGCTGCGCAAGATGAGGTGAACGGCACTATACCCCGCACCTAAGATACGAAGCCTGCTTGGATTTATAATGCATAAAGTAATAGAAATGTTTTTCGATTTTTCACTACATGCGAAAGTATTAGATATCACAACGCCAATATCTTCCTCTGAAAAATTCAAAGTTCGTTATAGGAAAGTTGAAGATCCTAATAAACCTTCTAATCAGAAAATCATTTATATAGGTAAATATAAAATTTAACTACTATGGATGAAACCAAATTAAAGTTTGACGATTTGACAGACGAAGTATCGACAATATGTGAAGATCTGATTACACTTGCTACAACACCTGGACCAACACGCTGTGTAGCCAAATTAACTGATGTTTTTGATCCAAGAATTGGAGCAAATAAGATGTTTCCTATGTTTGAAGAGGTAAAAAAGATTGTTGAGAGGTGGAACAACAAAGAGAATAATTTAATATTATTTCGAGAACATGGAAACATTATCTTGATAAGCGGGTTTGATGATAAACCTTCTGATGAAAAAATTAAAGATATTCCTGTCACCTTAGCTTCACACGCAGATGAAATAACTTTTACTAAAAAAAAATACTCTTCACAATTAATTCCACTTTTTAACGCTAAACCTCTTCAAAAATATGGAATAGTACATCCCGCTGTTGAAATTTTTGGATTCCGAGGGTCAGAAGATGATAGAGAGTTTAAGAAGGTAGGTCGAGGAACACTTCGTCTCGAAAGAGAAAGAGAGCGAGGCAAACTCAAATTCTCTTTTTACTTAGATGATATAACGAGGGAGATAAAAGAGGGAGATTTAATCATTCAAAATTACAACAAAACTAACAACAAACATGATATTGACACGATATTTCATATGAAGGCATTAGATGATAGAGCAGGAATGCTCGCTCATCTTTATACAATGCGAGAATTAGATAAAAGCAATATAAAAGCAAAAGCCATTTTATTAGGTGACGAAGAAGGAATTGATGCAGACGTTGCTTGGGCAAGGTTGGCCAAGCCCACTTTTAGAAAATTCTGTAGTGACATGGGGCTAATCATTATTTGCGATGGCTATGATGGTTTAAAACTATACGAGTTTGAAGATAAAAGAGATAAGCACTTAAAAGAAGCTTTGGTAGCACCGTACAGAAGTGAAGGAAAAGGGGCTGGGGATCCAGGACTTTTCTCCCTATTCCGAGATCATATTATCAGTACTGTTAAAAGACAAGGATTTGAAGCGATTACTACCACTGACTATGTGAGCAGGAGTCTCGATCCCAAGATTATGGACGATTTTCCATTCATATGTAATATCGATTGGTCTAACGGGCCAGCCGTACCTTTAAAAGAGGATTTTCTACCCGTATGCCATGTGGATGAATCAGTAGCAGTCGAACAACTTATAAACATAATTGGGACCACCTATTTTACTGTTGAGTTCTTCGTCTCTAAATATAAACTTGCTTGTCAGGCGTGATGTATTAATTAAAAGGATTAAAAACAAATTTTGAAAAAAAAATATGGGTTTCAATACGTAACTGCTACACTCGCTTACACGCATGAATATTTTTCGCTAAAATAAGAGTTCTGTGTAGCGCTCTTCGAGCATCACAAAGTCTTTTAGCTACGGTCTCAAGTTCGTGCTCGTCATCTGGCATATAATCAGAAAAAACAGTTCTGTAATCCGGTAGTTCACTCCAATCACGGGAAAAATCGTATTCCGTAACCTTCACTCCGTGATCGTGTGCTATTGTCTCAGCTATTGGTCTTACAGCGTCTTCAGGAGCGCAAAGCGGACCTATCATTAGCACTTTCGAAATTTTTGGATTTGTATAAAAATCGAAGAATAGGTCGGAACTGTAATCTTTGGCCTTTGCCCTGTACTTCTCAATAATATCCATTTGTTTTTTAACTTTTTCTTCCACCTTTTATCACCCCCTATAAAAATATCCAAAGTAGGAGGGTATATAAAGCTTTCCATTTTAATAGCTTCATCCCAAAACTATAGGGCATAAACTATATCCAACAGCACGCGTAATCCTTGTATTTCCACAAGGCATCCAGTCCGCGAATTGTGCATAGGAAACGGTACTTATTTAAGAATATGCGACAAAATACCTCGGTATGGGGAAGCCGAAAAGACGAGTTTCTCCGCGTGTCGCCAACCAGGTGAATCGGGATCTTGATAGACTTGTTATTTTGTGCATAATCGGCGCAGTAAGTAGAGCAAACGCCCCTTGGGAACGCAATTCGTTCGGGCGTCCATGTTGGGATCCAAGGATCGTTGCCGTCTGCTGTATCGCGAAATAGCCTTTAGCCGGTCGTACGATGGTATAGAAGCATACCTCAAATCCCACACGTTCGTAGCACAGCAACTGCATACCGAACGACTGCCGGGACATAGCGTTATAGCGAGAGAAATGGCGGAAATGCCTGCATCGTATATTCGATTGATTTCAAGGCTTGTTACCTTTCAAATGAGGCGGAGAGGCATGAATGTCGTTGTGGATAGCTCTGGATTCAGTCTTAAGACTAGCAGCAAATGGTTCGACATCCGAATAAAGCGCAAATCCAGCAGGAAAGATTATCTCAAACTCCACATCGTAATGGACGTTGAAACCAAAATAATCCTGCATTTCTCGATAACGAATTGGAAAGGCTCGGATTCCAAAGAATTCCAACGGTTGATCAGGAATCTGCCTCGTCTCGGTAAGGTTGCAGGAGATAAAGCGTATTCCTCCAGGGCTAACTGCCAGGCGGTGGCGGACAAGAAGGGCAAGCCATTTCTCTGCTTTAAAACAAACGCTACGGGTAAGGCGAAGGGCTATCCGGCGTGGCAAATATCCTTCAGGGCATATACGGACAATCCAGATGAATGGATGGACGAATATCACATAAGAAGCATCGTAGAGGCTGCGTTCTCAAGCCTCAAAAGGTGTTGGGGTCCCGATATAAAGAGCATAAAAGGTTGGCTAAAACGTAGAGAACTCGCGCTGAAAGTATTGGCGTATAATGTCAAAAGGGTGCTTTATGAGGGAAGGGCGAAGGATCTGGGAATCCCCCTTTGGGTGAACCGCCAGTAATCCCAACCCGACATCCGCAATGAACTCCCACCCACAATTAGTATATCTGCTCTTCAATGCGATATGACTTACTCTCGCTTAAGAGGATAGGTATGGTGTCATCTCAATCTGTACCGACTTTCGGGATGAAGCCCATTTTAATCAGCGTTGAAGGCGAAAGAATATCTGAACGGCTGCTCGTTATATGCCCGAACATGATAGGACGAGGAAAGGAACCCAAAGGTTTCAGCATGGTCAGCGGAGCCTATGTCCTGCCTAAACTACTTTGAACTTCCGGGTATGCTCTCCCCTTTTTATTAAACAGCTTCCAAATCTTAAAAGAGATGAATCCACAGACGCACCCGTGGAAAAACTGGAAACATATAACTAAACTCGATCCTGACAAATCACTCTCGCATGACGATCTAAAAACAATCGTAGAAAGCGGGACAGACGCCATTATGATCTCGGGTACCCAAAATATCACCAGCAAAAACGTATCTCAACTCATATCCCTTCTGAAAGATTATGAAATCCCAAAGATTTTAGAGCCCGCAACTCCCGATGCGGTCGTGGCTGAAGACGTGGATTACGTCTTTGTGCCTCTGGTTCTCAATACTAACGATTTGAAATGGATTGTAGGTAAGCATAAGGACTGGATAATGAACCAGACAATAGACTGGAATAAAGTTATACCCGAGGCGTATATCGTCTTGAATCCGCAATCCGCAGTAGCTAAACTGACTGAATCAAAGACTGACTTAACCTCGGATGAGGTCGTCGCGTACGCCCGATACGCAGAGAAATATCTTCGTCTTCCTATCGTTTATATAGAATATAGCGGAACCTACGGCGACCCCCACGTAATAAAGAAAGTAAGCGAATCGTTAAACGAAGCATCTCTGTTTTACGGTGGAGGAATAGACTCACGAGCGACCGCAGCCGAGATGAAGCGATATGCAGATGTTATTATAGTTGGGAACGTGGTATACACGGACATAGATAAATTTATGGAAACGATCCCCCCGTTTTGATCCCTGGTGCAGTTCAGGATACAAGTTTAAGGACGTTTCCTATCCTGGAACATACTCAATATCCTGTGATAAAAACCACGAGAATGCACAAGATTAACACTAAAACTTTTTAGGAAAAAGTTTTATCAAAAAAACGCTTTGCGGGAAATAATGTTTCTTTCTTAGCACAGGTTCTTTCTTTGGAAAAGAAAGAAAGTGTTGTGTAATCTTGTGGTTGCAAAGAATGAATCTCCAACGGAAAAACAGGGGTCTCCCTCTATTATTTTTAATAAATCCCCCCCACTTCCGCTTCTGTTTTTATCTTTAGCAGATGGCCTTTAAACAGGGATTTCTTTATCTCACAAATCTCTGATAGTTTCTTCTTCCCCACCTCAACGTCCTTTATCTCTCCCACGTCTTCCTCTTCTATATTTATCCGTAAACCATCCAACTGAATGATAACGGGCAACTCCTCACCTGCCTTTGGCGGTATAAACATCTCTATCATTTCTTCTATGAACGGCGGAGACGCGGCTAACGGGTCTTCCTCAATCTCCAACCTCTTCTCATCCAGGATTTCGCCTAATTTAGCTGTCATAGTCTTCAACGTGTCAATCTCGCCTTTTCGTCTCATCCTATCCGTTTTTCTCCCTATTCCACCCACGTAATGTGCCAATTCGAGGTTGGGTGGTCCTCCTACCATCAAATAAGGCGTCTCAATCGTCTCACATAACTTCTTCTTCTCTTCTATACACTCCTTAAAATCGCCAAATACGAATACCGCGGCATCAAATTCGTCTATTATCTTCTTCTCTTCCGCGGTTATCTGTGCTATCCTCTTCCCGACACCCCGCGCCAAACCCATCATATTGGTAATTGCACCTTCTCGCCTCAGGAATTCCGCTATATCGCACATTGGGTTAACGGCGTGGTGTTTGCCAAGAGAAGGGGCAACGATTATTATCTCCGCACCCGCTAAGGGCAACTTTGTGAACTTCCCACCCAGCTCTTTTATTTTATCCCTGATTGTTCGCTCTTCCTCTTCCGGGAATGCTATATGCAGCATTGTCTCTGACTGCATTACCGATTCCTGCAATATGAATCCGCCGATGTCCTCGATCAGCTCTTTCAGCTCGTTAAACTTGTACACGCCACCCTCGAACATCATTATTTTATACATCTTCAGATACCTCTTCCTGCATACGCATTATCTCTTCCGCTTTCTTCTTCCATTCCTCAGTTATAGAATTCTCAGAAGCAATGAGGGCTAAACTGTCGGGTAAAGAGATGGGGCACCGCACTCGTGCACCTTCGGGCAATATCCTGTCCATCCCATCCAATATCCGCGTGACCAAATCTTCGCGGGGATCGTAAACGATCAAAGCCTTAAAAGCATCTATCTCTTTCTCGTCTAAGGTGAGACTAATCTCCAATCTGCTTAACTGCTGGGCTCGCTCTCCATACTTATCCCCGAGCAGGGCAAGCAATTTCGGAGCATAATTCTCATTCGTTATCCGGTACCGCTCTTGTGTCTCTTGCCGTGTGACGTCATCCACCTTTACGGGACTTGTCACCCGACCGATCTTAACCGAAATGATAAAAACGTGATCCTTCGGATCTACGTACAGGTACACCCGATCTATACTAGCCCGTACCCCCAAATCTCTAAAAGTATCCTGACAGATTGTCGTATAGGACGCATTTGCGAAATCACCCCCGCCTTCTACTTTTGCCTCCATATCTCTCTGCCCCTCTTTAATATACTTTGCTTTACTTCATTTTAAACTATTTTTTCTGCAGTTTTACCCGCTGACCATACAAACATCCACGACCCTGAACTCCGCCTATGGGATTGCCAACCGTGCCAAACTGGTGCATACACTTCCCAAGGACTGCCGCACCTCGTGCCAGTGCATCGTCTGCAAATATTACTTCTTTATCCATATTTCGCCCGAACAATTCGCTTAATTTCTCCACTACGAGTTCAGGCTTCTTCCCCGTTATTCCCGCTCTGCCGGTTATCCCTATCTTCGTGTTATGTAGAAGTAAACCTTCTTCTTTCGCTATCCCCACCAAATCTTTCACGATACAAGCCGACAACTCATCTATTACCGGGATGATATACTGCTCTCCCTCATCTTTTACGAGTTCTGCACCGATATCCGCTATTTCAGGCAGATTTGAGAGGTTGTCTCCCGCATCTACTCCTATTAACACCACGTCATTTTTCTCCGCTGCGGCGGCATTTACGGGGACTCCTCCCACTCTCGTGCGGTCCTTTTTTACCGTTTCTACATACACCTGCTCTAATATCCCCTCTACGTACCCTTTTACCACATCATTCCTTATCCTTCGCCCCCGCGCGTTTTTTTTTGATAGATCGAGCACGGAAGGGAAATTAACGTGCACCACTTTTGATACCACGGCATCGGGTATTGCACCGGCTAAGCCGCAGAAGCTTCCTATAACTCGTGCGTATGGCAGTTCGTCATCGGTTATTCTACCCGCGAGGGTAGTGCCGAAATCTAAAGATAAAACGGGGTTTCGATAATCCACATCTAACCATTTCGCCGCTTCTTTAAGCCCAGCAGTTACAAGTTCACCTTCCATCTCATTCCCCACTATTGACTCGCCTCCGGGCGGGATGTTCCCGGTCACGGCGCCGTCGAAATAGGTCTTTCCCATCCGCGAAAAGCTCCGTAAATCGGACGGGATATTCTCTATCGTCATTGGAGAAATCATCTTTCGAGGCGGTACGCCAGCGAGCATGCATCCTTTCGCTAAGGCTTTTATTACTCCTGCTACTTCCTCAATCTTAGAGAAACACGCGGTCACACCTGTGGAGCGCACGACGAAATGCAAATCCGCGATGGTTATTCCTACGGACCGTGTACAATCCAGCAGCGTCGCTTTCACCAGTTCCGCAATAGAACTCTCTGAAAGATCTACCATACTTATTGTATGGCAGAAAGCCTCACGAGGAGAAATAGCTTCCCGGGTCATTTTTACCGTTTTGTCAAGGATATATGTCTGCCCGCTTTTCAGATCTGTCGCGGTCAGGATAGCCTTAGTAGTGCTGTTCCCAAGTTCCACACTCGCAACGATAAAAATCGGCTTTATTGAGAGATCCCCGCGGGACAATCGCAACCGGAAATACAAATCCGAGTAACTGACCTTTTCCGTTTTCAATATTTTTGGCTGGTGCTTCCTTGTAAATACGCCCATTATTTATTGCTCGTCCTCCCGTGCCTCTACACCGTACATGCTCAAGGTTAAGGTATAAAAACAACGCCGTTTAATAAACATTTATACCTACGAATCACACGCCGGCTATATTACCTATAAAGATTACATCTTTTATCCTAAACGGGAGCTATTTAAGTATATAACCTACTCCATCAAAAATATTCTCGGCGTGAAAAATAGAAACCTTTATATGGTGCTTCCATCTATTTCACCCACATGCCAATAGAAGTAGTATTGCTTTTTGCATGGATGTTAGTGATAGCGTTCTTAGCGTTCATAGCATGTACGTTTGAGGACTTGGAGTCAGACATAGGATCTCAGAGCAATCCGAATTCGCAGGTGCAACTGGCGGCGCAAGTGGGGCAGATAAACCGGTTCTTTAACAAAGCGATTTCTGGCGAGCCATTATCGAATGCAATGTATTGCGTAACCGCAGGGACGATAGCGTGGATACTATTGATGCAGTTGGAGCCTTTAGTTCCGGGTGAGGAATGGAAGGCGGCAGTGCTGGCGATACCCATCGGTGTACTGGGGGCAGTAGCGATCAACATGATATTTTCGACGACATCGCATTGCGGCAGAACAGCGGCGATGAAGCGGTTCGAGCAGCCAATCTATCTCGACGTGTTATACGGGCATCTGATACCGATTGGAGCGCACGCGTTTATGACGACGTTCTGCATCACCTGGATAGCATACATACAGAGCAACATAGGGACTCTGGCGGGCAATCCAGCATTGGACCATCCGTTCGCCCTGCCACTACTCTGTTTCGTCTGGGGGATTACCGTGGGTTCAATAGGATCCTCTACCGGTGATGTCCATTATGGGACGGAGCGAGAGTTTCAAGACAGACCGTTCGGTGAAGGTAAGCGGGTAGTTTACCACGGTAAGATAACGCGATACGCAAGCTGCGGTGTACGGACACAAAAGGACATAGCAGGGTTCTGTGCGAAATTCGGTGGACCGTGTACGGGAATGACCTTTGGACTGATCATTCTGTTCACGAACTGGACAACTCTGGTCGGGATGCAACTTGGGGGCTTTTTACCGAACTTACCAGCATTTACGGCGATCGGGGATATGGCGGCGATATGGACTATCGTACTGGGACTCCTGATAGTGGCTGCGTTAGCAGTGGGGAACTTGATATTCGTGAAATGGGTGAGGAAAAAATGTGGACCTTTTGTAGGAGTGTAAGAAAAAAATGGAACCAGTAATACTTTTGATAGTGGGATATGTGGTAATAGGTGGGTTACTTGCGTGTTTCGCAGCTCATCTCTTACCAGTGGGCGGTGCACCAGCGGCAATGGGCACCGCAACAGGAATTGCAACGGGGACAGTACAGATTATGCTCGGAGCGGCAATGACGGGTTTATTCACCGCGGCATCAGTGGACACTTTTACGGACAGTCTCCTTCTCGTAACGTTATCCGGTGCGGTCGGAGCGACGGTGATGATCTGCGTAGTCATGTTCATGGCGAATATCATCTACGGCTTTGGAGCGGGTATCGTTCCCGTTTCGGGTAGAGTGGACGTTGACCCGATAACAAAGGAACCTCAGGCACCTTACAAGACTCCACAGTGTGACGGTCATGGCGTGCCAATTGTGGTTTTCGTATCCGGATCCTTAGGAGGGTTCATAGGTGGATTCGGCGGTGCGCTCATGTACTACACGCTACTCAACTACGCAAACTTTTCTGCAGGTACGGCAGCGATCGGGGCAATATCCATATTCGTAGCCAATGCGATACTCGCAGCATACAACATACGGGGCACCATAGAAGGATTCCACGACCCGAAGTTCAAGCGACTGCCATACGCACTTGTTGCATCGTTTGCGGTCTCGCTGCTTTGCGGAATAGTGGTCTCGCTAACAGCGATATTAGGAGGGACGTTGTAAAATGACTGTAACACCAGCAGTAGTGGAAGAAGAAGCGCCGACGAAAAAGGGGTTGTCGTTCAAATTCCCGCCGGAAGAGACTGAGATGGGAATTATCGCGGGCATCATCGGAGCGGTGATAGTCATATTTACGGGATTGCCAGCGGTGATAAAAGGTGTGGGGCTTATCTTAGTCTTACTCTGGGGTATGGATTCAGTGCGAAAGACGTCTAAATACGGATTGGGGACTGGCGTTCCATCCATTGGCGTGCTGTCAACAGGTTATGGAGTCGTAGGAGCGCTGATGGGTTTAGCGGTCGCAGAGTATGGCAGAGTGGGTCAGTTGTATCCCGCGGTGTTGTTAGGCGTCATAGTCATGGGAGTTATAGGCTTAGTATCGGGCGCAATCGCGAACAGTGAGAAGTTCATAGCAATGAAAATACCGAGATTAGAGCGTGGGATGATGGAGTTGGGAATGGCGGGAACACTTGCAATATTGCTCGAATGTTCCATCGTGACCGGCTCGCTGAACTTCAATGCAGTGGTAAACCAGGTAATGAATACCGGGATCATAGCACTGATGTTCATCTTCAATTGTTTTGCGATGCTTCATCCGTACAACGCATGTCTCGGAGCAGACGAGCGAAGGGAGAGAACAAGGATGTGTGGAGTAGAGATTTCAGGGTTGGTATGCGTCCTACTGGGATTTGTTCAGCTCGCACTCGGTACTTCTCCGCTTTGGGACAGTGTGTCACTGATAGTCTTTGGAGCGATCATATTCGCAGTCTTCTTCTGGAAATTCATCAAAGCGTGCATGGATGAGTGCTATGAGACAGTCGGAACAGGAATGATCAAAACGATAGAGTAAGTAAGGAGGAAAAAAGAAAACATGATCGTAATCAATGATAAGTATAATGTGGTGTTAGATCCAGACACGCTTACCGTAGGAGTCAGCAGACCAGGGTTCTATAAAGTAACTCTTGCACCGATAGAAGACCAAATAACGGTTATGGAGGCGGCAGTGGATGACCTGTTCAATTGCCTTGATCCAACAAGTGGTTTCAAGATGTCACAGCCAAACAGGGAGGGAATGCTGAGTAAAGCAGGGTTTATGACCTTCTTCATGCTCGGGATAACCTTTGGCATCTTGGCGGTTGCAATAGTATTCATAGCCTTAGGAGGAGGTGCGTAAAGATGGCGGAGAAGAAAGAAGTTCCGGATGGCTGGCCATTAGTAACAGGCGACTATGAAGTAGGAGATCCGCAGAGTTGCGTGGCAATATCCTCACATGGGTCGTATTTCCACATGGAGCATTTGAAGGGAGTTGCAATACAGGGACCGGATAAGACAGAGAACATCGGGTTAGAGAAGATAATGACGAACATTGTCTCAAATCCAAACATACGATTCCTCATTCTTGCCGGTGCGGAAGTTCCAGGGCATATAAGCGGCGGTTCGATGATCGCACTGGTGAAGAATGGCATTGACGCGGACACACACAAGATAATCGGGACTCCGGGAGCGATTCCATTCATCGAGAATGTACCACCCGAAGCAGTTGAGCGATTCAGAGACCAGATAGAAGTAATAGACATGATAGGTGTGGAGGATTACGGGCAGCTAAATGCAAAGGTCAAAGAGCTTGCAGCTAAAGACCCGGGTGCGTATCCGGAAGACCCGCTGATAGTGAAAGTGGGTGGCGAGGAAGTAGGAGCAGCAGTGTTAGAAATGCCGTTAGCCATGCCCGCGACTCCTTATATGAGAATAATTGACCGTGCCGCGGAGCAGATGACTTACAAGACACAGTTAATTGCAAGGGACCAGAAGTTGACTTCAGGACTATCGAAAAATAGCTTCTTTGGACTCGTAGCAGGGCTCATAGCCGTGTTTATATTCCTTTTGCCACTTATCCTGGGGGTGATATAAAAAATGGCACCACAGAAAATAGAACAGAATACACCGGAAACGGCAGTTTTAACTGCACGGATAGAGGACCTCAAGCACTTCGTAACGATGATCGGCCGTGATTCACGGTTCGCAGCGGGACTCTGGTCAGGATTAATAAAAGGCCTGGCAATCGGGATTTTCGTGAGTTTCCTTCTCGTCGGCCTTAAACTTTTGGTAATGGTGTAAGAGGAGAAGAGAAGAGGAGAAAAGAAGAATGGGAGAAGAGAAGATAAAGGAAGTGGAAGCGGAGATTCTGGAGAAACTGGAGGCTGAACTGGAGGAGGTAGCTGTTCCTGTTGCAGTAACGCCACCGGAGCATACGAAACTCCTGGGGCGGATAAACGATATGGACGAAAAAGTGGAATTCGTCGCAGGAGAACTCTCGCAACGACTGGGAGAAAGAATAGGTCTTACAGTGGGCCTTTTATACGGCGTGATGATAGGAATAGGTACGTATGTGATATTCCTGATATAGATAACATAAAAAGGAGACAAAAAGATGTTTTTATTTGATAGGGAACAGGATGTGTATGACATTGGAGGAGTGAAAGTAGGAGGACAGCCTGGAGAGTACGCGACGGTTCTTTGCGGCACGATATTCTACGCGAAGCATTATCTGGTTGAGGATGCGGATAAAGGGATATTCGACAAGAAAGCGGCGGAAGAGGTGATAAATAAGCAGGATGAATTCTCAGATTTAACCGGGAATCCATGCATGATGCAGATATTCTCGGAATCTCCGGAGGCGATGGAGAAAGAGATTGCGTTCTGCACAGAGAAAAGTGATTCGCCTTTCTTGATTGACTCGACGGTGGCGGAGGCGAAGATGGCAGGGCTCAAGTATTCTGATGAAGTGGGACTGACAGAAAGAGCGGTGTATAACTCGATAAACATATCGTGTTCAGAGGAGGAGCTGGAAATAATCAAGAATTCCAAATTGGAAGCAGCGATTGTCCTGGCGTTCAATCCGAAAGATTCCACGGTAGCAGGGAAGATTGATCTGTTAGAGACCGGAGCAGGCGTCTTTGATAAAGGCTTGGTGCAGCTTGCACGGGATCTTGGTGTAACGAAACAAATGTGCGACCCTGCTACGCTGCCCTTAGGCGCAGGTTGCGGGTCATCCGTTGCATCGGGCTTTGCGGTCAAATCGAAGTTCGGGATTGCAGTGGGATTGGGTATCCACAATGCACCTTCCGCGTGGACATGGCTGAAGGGGTTCCGGAAGGAGCATGCGGAGAGAATTCCGGACCCTGCGAGACCGGGTAAACAGAAATGGTCTGGGATGGGCGCAGAAGTATTCCACTTGTGCGACGTTGCTTCAAACGTCATTCCACCCCTTCTGGGTCAGGATTTCGTGCTCTACGGGCCAATCGAGAATGCCCAAACGGTCTTCCCGCTTGTGGGTATGGTAGACATGATTGTTTCAGAGGGCAACACAGCAGAACACGAGCTCGAAGCGAAGGGAGATCATCCTATTACAAAAATGGGTGCGTAAATATTCGGGGAGTTTTTTATCCCCTTTTTTTTATTTTTTTACTGCGTATAAAGTATAACTGCCTGCGTTCTCTGTGAACTCCGCGGTTAATCTGACAATGTCAAGTTAATCAGTGTCAACAATTTGATTTTCTTGTTTCCATATACAGGCAACAGGGGCTTTACGCCCATGTTATTTTACGTATTTTTATTTCCTCATCAATGCACTCTCGTTATATAAAAAATCTTTAATCCACAATTTGCATATTATGAAATAGAATATTTGAGGCGAAAGATAGCGTGTTTACCAGTATAAAAAAAAGGGATGGCAGAGTAGAACTGTTTGAGGCGGAGAAGACCACAACTGCGATTGCAAAAGCAGGCGCAGCAACCGGCGAGTTCGATTATGAAATGGCACAGAAATTGACCTTAAAGGTTTTAAATTTAGCACAACAAGCGATTCCCCGTGAGATACCAACGGTTGAGGAGATCCAGGATGCGGTCGAGGAGGTTTTATTATCCTCTCCTTATCGCAAAACCGCAAAGGCGTATATTATCTATCGAGAACAACATGCGGGAATCAGAGAGCTTACTGCCAAAGCGAACGTTGACCTGGTTGATCAATACCTGGAGAAGATTGATTGGCAGGTAAACGAGAATAGTAATATGAGTTTCTCTTTACAGGGCTTGAACAATTACATCTCTTCGGAAATCAGTAAAATCTACTGGATGCGGAAGATATACCCTCCAGAAGTAAGACAAGCGCATTCAAATGGAGATTTTCACATACACGATTTGAATCTTCTCTCCGTTTATTGTGTTGGCTGGGACCTTTTTGATTTATTAGTGGAGGGATTTAAGGGAGCGCAGGGTAAAATAGAAAGTAAACCTGCTAAACATCTCCGTTCTGCATTAGGGCAGATAGTGAACTTCTTTTATACACTTCAGGGAGAAGCTGCTGGCGCTCAGGCGTTCTCTAATTTTGACACCCTTCTTGCACCGTTCATACGATATGACGGACTGGGATATAAAGAAGTGAAGCAGGCATTGCAGGAGTTTGTATTCAACATAAACGTTCCTACGAGGGTGGGGTTCCAAACGCCGTTCACAAACGTTACCTTAGACTTGACCGTTCCTGAATACTACGCTAATCAGGGCGTGGTTATTGGTGGGGAGACACAAAAAGAGGCGTATAGGGAATTCCAGGAGGAGATGGAGTTATTCAATAAGGCGTTTTTAGAAGTAATGGCAGAGGGCGATGCCAAAGGCAGGGTATTTACTTTCCCCATCCCCACTTACAATATTACCAAGGATTTCAACTGGGAGAACCCTAATTTGGACGGTCTATGGCAAGTTACCGCTAAATACGGCGTGCCTTATTTCTCTAACTTCATAAATTCTGATATGAATCCAGAAGATGCGAGAAGTATGTGTTGCCGATTGCGAATAGACAATAGAGAGTTGAAAAAGAGAGGGGGAGGTCTTTTCGGGTCGAGTCCGTTAACCGGTTCAATTGGCGTGGTCACGCTCAACATGCCAAGACTTGGGTATTTCGCCAAAGACGAAGATGAGTTTGTCTCTGCTTTAGATCGGTTGATGGTGTTGGCGAAGGAGAGTTTAGAGGTAAAGAGAAAGGTTTTAGAGAAGTTTACGGAAGAGGGCCTTTATCCGTACACGAAATATTATCTGAGAGGGGTTAAAGAACGGTTTGGGGAATATTGGAAGAATCATTTCTCCACGATTGGTTTAGTGGGTATGAATGAAGCCTGCTTGAATATGTTTGGGGAGAATATTGCATCAGAGAAATCGCGCGAGTTTACCTCGAGAGTTTTAGATTTTATGCGTGATAAATTATTGGGATTTCAGGCGGAAACAGGGAATAACTATAATCTGGAGGCTACGCCTGCGGAGGGAACTTCCTACCGGCTTGCAAAAAGGGATAAAGCTCGATGTCCCGAGATAATCTGCGCGAATGAAGAAGAGTGGAAGAAAGGTGCGGAGCCATTTTATACAAATTCCACGCAACTGCCGGTAAATTATACCGAAGACGTATTCGAGGCGCTGGATTTGCAGGATGCGATTCAGACAAAATATACAGGTGGCACCGTCTTTCACATGTTTGCAGGCGAGCGTGTCAAAGACCCTACGACGGTGAAAGTCTTAGTGCGAAGGATCTGTGAGCTTTATCGCTTGCCTTACTTTACCTTCACGCCGACCTTTTCCGTTTGCCCCACTCACGGCTATATAGCCGGTGAGCATTATGCCTGTCCGGAGTGTGGTGCGGAGACCGAGGTATATTCACGTGTAGTCGGCTATCTGCGTCCGGTGACACAATGGAATAAGGGTAAGCGCGAAGAATTCAAGAAAAGGAAAACCTTTGTAGTAGAAGCAGCTAAACCTCCGCAAATCAAAGCTAAAGCTAAAGCTAAAAGAAAATACGCCGGTGAACAGTTAAATTTAGTAGATTTTGGTGGTGGTGTTGATAACAAGGGTGATTAGATGTTATGTTAATTGGCGGTTTTCAGCGGTTTTCGTTGATAGACTATCCTGGGAAAATATGTGCCATTGTGTTTACCCAGGGCTGCAATTTCAGGTGTCCGTACTGCCACAATCCGGAATTGGTAAATCCGGAACTTTTTGAAGCGCCTATCCCTGAGGGGAATATCTTATCATTTCTGGCAAATCGCAGGGGGAAGCTTGATGCGGTAGAGATAACGGGTGGCGAACCAACACGGCAGTCAGACCTGATGGATTTTATGAGCGAGCTCAAAAAATTTGATTATTTAGTTAAGCTGGATACAAATGGCAGCAATCCCCGGATAATACGCGAAGCGATAGAACGCGGAATCGTGGACTACCTCGCAATGGACGTGAAAGCGCCTCTGGAAAGATACCCGGAGATTACTAATTCCAGGGTTGACCCTGCTAAAATCGAACACAGCATCGAGTTAATTATGTCTTCCGGATTGGATTATGAATTCCGAACAACGGTGGTGAAATCGCAACTGGGCAAGCGAGATATTTTGGAAATAGGGCGACTGATACGGGGTAGTAAACGATACGTATTGCAGAAGTTCGTGCCTGTAAAGGTATTGAATCCAAAATTTCTCAATGAAGTTTTTTCCTACACAGATGAAGATTTAGAATATTTTAGGGATGCAGTAAAAAGTTATGTTGGCGAATGCGAGGTGAGGTGAACACGTACAAACCACTAAACTTTTTAATGAGTGGATATTATAGCAAAACAGAGCAATGACGAGATTAATCATCCCGCATCCCGGGCATTTTGCCGCTTTGAAGGACTTAATCGAAGCCAAAGAGGCAGGGGGCCTGGATGAAGTGGACGAGGTGTTCATGGGTGGCTCGCCAGACGTGATGGGTAGCGGACGAGGCGTACTGTACGCGCCGCTGCTCGATGAGATTCGTGAACAAACCGAATATGCGCATCAGCACGGCATAAAGATGAACATCACGATGAATTCCACCTGTACTGGCGGGCATCATCTCACGTTCGAGGGCTATAAAATGTTCTCATGGTACTTTAGTGAACTGAACAAGGCGGGTGTTGACGGCGTTACGGTGGCAGAGCCGTACCTCGTAGAGTTGCTGCGGGACTACCCCATGCAGACCGTGGTGTCCTGTCTGTCGTACGTGGAGTCGCCGCAGCGAGCGAGATTCTTCGACGAACTCGGCGCCGATATGATCACGGTGGA
>JAUWPM010000124.1 GCA_030611585.1 Methanosarcinales archaeon
CCAGTAGCTCCTTCAATCTTTCGCTCTCTCGCACGTCATCAAACCTCTTTTGCAGTTCCTCCCGATCGAGAGTGGGAGTACGTGTAAGAACCAGCCCTTTCCCGTTTTTCGTTGTCGCGTAGGATGCGAGTAGTTCCAAAAGATCTTTCTTTAATTCCCTTGTCTCTTTGGTGCAGAATACGTCCCGCACTTTATAGCCCGCTAATTGCTCGTTGTTTTTTATCAACACCTTCTCCGCTTCTCGTACTTTTATTCCCAGCATCAAGGCTAAAGCATCCGACTCAGGAAGCTCTACCGCGTCCTTCACGTACGACTTCATAAACTGCGGAATATACGAATACGATTTAGTGAACATAGCCCTGATTCTCCTTACATACTATTAGTTGCCCGCTTTGATTAAAAGAGCTTTCTATTCCACTCCCCGTACACTCGATTTCCCATACGCCTTTTGCACCACGATTATATGAACGCTCGGATCGGTAACGGTGATCTGGCCTGGCGTAATCAGCAAGCATTCAGACCCTTTCATTGACGAGAGCATCATCTTATATATCTCCTCGCGATTCCGCGGGTCCATGTGCAGATCGAACTCGTCAACCGCACGGAAGGGGGACTTCAGCATCTGCTGGATTGAGAGCAGGAATGCCATTATAGACGCCGTCCGTTCCCCGCCACTTTGCGTATAGTAATCAAACAGAACGGGTTGCGAGCCCCGGAATCCAACATGAAGTTCTAAACCCGCATTCTCTATATCGCCATCCCCGACGTTCACCAGCCGGGCTAACCCCGTGGCACCGATACCTGACATAATTTGCTGGAACGAGCTGTTGGTGGAATCTAAAAGGTCGGTTATCGTCTTCTGCCATATCTTCCTTCGCGCATCGAGTTCCTTCAACCCCTCTCGTTTATTCGCCACTACAATCTTAGATTTCGCTTTCAACTCCTCAAACAGCTTTGAATAGTTCGAGTATATCTCCTCCGTCTCTTCCGGTATCTCGCCCAGTGCCTCGACCTTCGCACCCACAAAACCTATTTCATTCTCTATCTCGCTCTGTTTCCGTTCGGTCTCTATTCGTTCACCTGCTTTTCTCTTCAGAGATTGCAAGTCCGCCAATTTTTGATTCACGTGCGCCATCTCTGCCCGAATCGCTTTTATATCCGCTTCGAGCAGGTCTCTCTTGAACCGCAGAACCTCTTCCTTTACGCGATAGGTTATGTAAGCGTCCATGGTTGATTCTAAGCTTCGTTCAAAAGCGCCAAGTTTGCTTTGCACCGCACTTATCTCATCGTTCAGTTCTTTCCGCCTTTTATCCGCATCTTTCAGTCTTCCTCTTATTTTCTGTGCCTCTTCATGCTCTCCGCGTTCGCTAAAGATCAGCTCGTTCTCGTGCAGATGCTCTACCAAACTCTCTGCTTTCGTCCTCTCCTTCTCTATGTGCAAGAGTTCGTAAAAGGATTCTTTCGAGTTGATTTGCCACGAGTCAAGCTTTTCCCGCCCTGATTTTATCTTTCCTTTCGTCTCCTCCATCTCAGCTAAATTCGATTCAAGCGCATGTTCCTTCACGTTAAGCTGTTCTTCGGATGATTGTAACGCCCGCTCCTGCTTTATGACCCGTGCCCATATTGCCTCGCGTTTCAACCAGCTTCTGCGTTCTGCCAACTCCTCTCTCAGTAAATACTTCTCATGCATCTCTTTCCAGTAACCCAGGCTTTCTTCCGCTCTGCCAAGCAATTCAGAAACGGACTCATCCTCGCTGATGATTGATTCCAGCCGTGTCCGCGCGTCTATCACCTTTTCACGATACGCGTTGAAGCCAACCGCCGCCTCTAAGAGCTTTAGCTTCTCCTGCGGTGACGTCAAGCTGAATTGCTCCATGGTGTTCTGATGCATGATGATCAGCATATTATCGGGATCGAGTCCAAACCCTTTGAAGAGCCGGATAACTTCTTCGTAGTTTATCTGCCGATAATCCGCTTCCCACCAGTAATGCCCGTCGTTCCTCAGGTATCGCGACAGCATGAACGTATCGGCATCCGAAAAACTGATTGGTCTCCGTCCGTTCTTCTCTGCATTATCAAACACTAAGGTAATCCGCGCGATTTCGTTTCCCCTTCGGATTAAATCTCTCAGCCGTTTCCCCCGTTCTGTGTATATCTGACCTAACGCCACGGAGATTGCTAATAGGATGGATGATTTCCCCGCACCGTTGGGACCTGAAATCAGATTGAGCCCGGGCTTTAGTGGTATCCTCGCATATTCGTAGGACATGAAATTCTCTAAGATTATCTCTTTCAGCCAGATGCTGCTGGTTCCGGGTTCTTTGATGGTTGTGGTTAACGGTTGAGTTTCCATTGTATATAAAGTATAACTGCCTTCTCTTTAAGACACAGATTAACACACAACTTTTTTACCTTCGGTAAAAACCTTGACTAAAATACTCCTGATGTTTTTCTTTTAGCACAGGTTTTCTTTTTCTGCGAAGCATTTTTGATCAAACTTTTTTTAAAAGTTTGAAAAAGAAAAAGTGTTGTGTCAACAATTTAGGTTTTCTCGTTCGGGAACGAAACTAAAGCGGTAAAAATCGGTTGGCATATTCCTTCAATCCGTTAAATGCGGGGGGCGTGATTCGAACACGCGGACTCCTACGAGACAGGGTCCTAAGCCCTGCGCCTTTTCCAGACTCAGCAACCCCCGCATATAATCCCT
>JAUWPM010000110.1 GCA_030611585.1 Methanosarcinales archaeon
GGCGCCCACACAAACATCCCTTTCTCTTCTCTTTTTCGACCATCTCAACCGCTTTTTTAAATCCCTTTTTAATCAAACACAAGTCTATGAAGATAGCCCCTGCATAGCCTCCGCTGACCAGTGCCGATCCTCTTATCACCGCAGCGCTCAGCTCAATTCGGATTCGGCACTATCTATATATCTATCCGCTATAAACTATAAAAAGCTCTCTCTTATACTGTCCTCAGGCACTTTGCTGTATTTCTTGACCGTACGAATGAATAGTTCTTCCTGCTCAGTCCTCGTCATGGAATGGACGTCATCAAAATTCGTTCTTTCCAGCTCTTTCGCGATTAGTCGTTTCTGAAACCATACTTTCGCTCAAATCCCATCACATTTTCTTCGAGCTTTGTGGTCTTACTGTCGAGCCACTCTAAAACGACTTTATTCCATGCATCTTTTGTATCCTCTACGGGATAAAAAACCTCAATTGCCCTTTTTACTACTTCTGACGCCATATTTATCACCACCATACTCCTAAATATCTTTTAAATGTTTATTCTTTTTTGTTCTGTATAAACCTTTTTCATCCATTCCACGGTTCTTTTAATTCCTTCCTCTGGTCTAACCTGCGGATCATGTCTCAAATCTCTTATCGCCTTTGAGCAATCTATCGTCTTCACTTTCGTAGTGAACGGTTCCGCCTCCTTATACGTAACTATCGATTCTTCCCTACCCACAGCCTTCAGCACGAGATCTGAATAATCCTTAATCTCCATTTCCCATTCTAATCTCCCTGCCACGTTATAGGCCTCACTTGGAATGAAGGTATCCACAATATTGGCCCATGTTCTGCACGAGTCCTCCACATAATCTATGATTCGCTTATGACCCTTATAGACGACATAAGGCTTGTTGTGAAGGGCGTGATAGATGAACTTAGGAATAAACCCTCTGTAAGGCGTATAATGCTCATGTGGCCCATAACAATTGACAGGTCTTACCCTGACCGTCTCAGTTCCGAACATCTTCGCTGAATTCATGCACATTAACTCCCCAGCCCATTTGGTCACGGCATAATCGTTCATCTGATAGGTGTCTCTTATTGGATTCTTTTCCATAACGTCTTCTGTCATTACCCCTTCGTAGTCGCCATAAACCTCCGCACTGCTGAAGAAAATCATCCTGAACTTCAACTTCTCCTGCTGACGAATCATATGCTTCGTTCCGATAGCATTGGTCTCCCATAAATTCTCATAATAGTCTTCGCCGTTCCACCGCCCGTATTCTGCCGCTAAATGATACACATAATCAAACTTATGCTCCGCAAATATTCGCTCTACCTGCCGGTACTTGCTCACATCGCATCTTATGTAATGCTCGTTGTTAGAGTTCAGTAAATCGCACGCCCAGACTTCATGACCTCTTCTCTCTAATTCTCGAACAAGGTTCGAACCTATGAACCCCGTTCCGCCCGTTACGAGTATTCTCTCGGTTTCCATAATTACCGCTCCATTACTTTATTTGAAGTTATTTTCCTGCATTTAAAGATTACCGTTCCCCCTTCAGTACATGGCTCGCCAGGATCAACGCATTGCATATATGCGAAGTCTGGCTCTTCCTCCGTTGTCAAGCCCAATTTCACAGGACACCAATCATGTTCCAGGATCAACGCGTAATGGAGCAATGTTGAAAGAGCATGCGTGCATAAAGCATCTGTTTCCCCCAAAACAATCTCCGGATCGTCTATCACTATTTTATCCCCTTCCTTGTAAACCGGGCATTTCCCCCTTATCTCATGCACGACTATTTCTAACATAGTACTACCTCCTCCTTATTGCTCAATATTCAATACTTGAGGCTTTAGGATGAGAACGTAAGTAGCGGATAAATCCGCTGATCAGGTTCTTGCAACTGGTGGTAAGATCAAATAACGCATTGAATTCTTGCTGATTAAAATATCCCTGATCTACGGCAACATAAAGATGAGACTGGAGTTCAGTAGCAGAGCGGAGGGCGTAACCAAGAAATCTGATAAACTCCTTATTAGAACCGCCATCAAACCCCTCGGCAATGTTAGCCATAATGGATACCGCAGCACGCTGCACTTGATCTCGTAAGCCAAAATCTCTGGCAAAATCCCCCGAGCAAGTTACGCTGTAGACCTGCTGTGCTATTTCTCTGGCTTTCTTCCAAGCTTCGATGTCTTCAAATCGTTCTATTTTTACCATAATCGCTGAACTTGCTCAGGTTATATGCGAACCTTGAACTTTGAACCCCCTAACCTTGAACTCCTTCCACTATCTCCACAATCCGCTCTCCCGCCTTACCATCACCAAACGGATTATTCCATCTATTTTCTATAGTAACCATAAACTGTGCTTGTTCTATTATGTTCTCAGGACTTGTCCCCGCTAATACATTGGAACCAACCGCCAACGTTTCCGGTCTTTCCGTATTATCTCTTAGGGTGACACAAGGTACTTTAAGAACGCACGTCTCCTCCTGCACACCACCCGAATCCGTTAGGACCAATTTAGCTTTTGCCTCTAATTGAAGGAAGGATAGATAGTCTACGGGTTCAATAAACTTAATTTTATGTGCATTTATCCCAAAATGGTTCATCATCTTCCTCGCCCTTGGATGAATCGGGTAAATCACCGGCAAGTCAAACTCATCTGCAACACGTTCTAAACCCTTGATAATGCCTTCGAACCGCTTCTTTACATCTACATTCTCCTGTCTGTGTGCAGTAACCAAAAAATATTTTTTGGGTTCAAGATTCAGATCGTTGAGTGCATTTTTTCTACTGCTTGCCAGTTCCAGATTCTGGTAAACAGCATCCACGATCGTATTTCCGGTAACAAAAATCGTAGCATCTGGAACACCTTCACCAATCAATATTCTCCTCGCATTTTCGGTCGGTGCAAACAGATAATCCGAGCAGTAATCGGCCAAAACCCTATTTATCTCCTCGGGCATTTGCCTATCATAACTCCTCAAACCTGCTTCAACATGGCCTACCTTTATATGCAATTTAGTAGCAGCTAAAGCGCCTGCTAAAACTGTGTTCGTGTCTCCTTCCACGAGGACAACATCAGGTCTTTCTTCCATCAAAATCCTCTCCACTCCACCGAGTATTTTTCCCGTCTGTTCCCCATGACTTCCTGAGCCAGCATCCAAATTGTACTTCGCTTCTGGTAATTCCAATTGCTCAAAGAAGACGCGATCCATGTTGTAAGAGTAATGCTGACCTGTGTGGAGAATGAAATAATCCACGTTTAAACGTTCACATGCTCTAATTACCGGCGACATCTTTATTATCTCCGGTCTTGTCCCAAGAACGATGCAAATCTTCATTTCTCTCTGTTCCTGTTAATCAACCTCGAAATGACATTCAGCACCAGCCCGATAAACACGCCTAAGATACCCACAACAATAAAGAACCCCGCAAGCATCGTTAAAGGCATGGAGAAATAGCCTGACTGGTTATATTGCCGTAAGAGTATCAATCCGAAATAGATTCTTTGTCGGGATTACGACCGATACTTCCGTCATTATAAATCTAATCCCCTGTTTATCTAAAAAACATTTTTAGTCACGGTTTTTACTGGAGGTAAAAAAAAGTTGTTTGGTAAAGCGAAAACAAGATTTTCTTTTCCGAAAACGCTTTTCTTTTCCCAAAAGAAAAGGGTTTAGTTCAGTCATACCCGCCACTTATTTTTCCATCGCCCCAAATGCCAATTCCTACTTCCTTTATCCTTATCCCTCGTTCAACTGTATCTATCACCATCCCCGATTTCACCGCATCACTATCCCCTTTTAATTCAATCGTGTCCATTGCATATCTCGAAAGCGCCCTCAAA
>JAUWPM010000109.1 GCA_030611585.1 Methanosarcinales archaeon
TTTAAGACGCAGATTAACACACAACTTTTTTACCTTCGGTAAAAACCTTGACTAAAATATTCCTGATGTTTTTCTTTTAGCACAGGTTTTCTTTTTGTAAAAAAGAAAAAGTGTTGTGTCAACAATTTAGGTTTTCTTGTCCTCTTCAGCACCACGACAAATTCATTCGCACCCACTTTTGCATACGAAAAGGTAACGAAGCGCCCCTCGCTGGAAGAAACGGAGCGTGCGTACCAGCGGAGGCATAGTTTGAGTGGGGGTTAAGTTAACGTCAACTATACAAGTACATTTTATATGTTAAGAACAGCATTGGAAAAAATATGAGAACGGACTTGAGAACGACAGGGATGACGAGGCTGAGAACGGGTGCTGTTTACGCGGACGGGAAATGGAGTTAGGCTACGCTACGATGAGAGGAAAAATGGCTAATTGTAAACATGAAAGCTGCAGTGCGGCGGAGAAAGTATGGTTACCGTACGAATTTGAAGGGAGAAGTAGAGGGTTGAAGCCACATTCATATTGCATCCACTGCGGCGTGGTGAAAAATATATCGTCTGAGTCTAACAAGGCGAAACGAATGGGATATTACACGAATATACTTGCACGGCTGGGAATCACAAAGGTTCAGATACGGCTAATCGTAAAGGAACTGGAAAGAATAGGTTTTGATGACTTCTATTCCATAACGAGGACTGAGCAGGAGAAAATATTCAACTGCGTGGTTAAAAAATACTACAAAGTGCCTGAGGATAGATAGTGCCGAATGCGAATTGAGCGCTGCGATGATTAGGTGGTCGGCACTGGTCAGCGGATGCTAGCTAAAAGACATGGATTATATATCCTGGCTGGGGACGGTGAGTAGAAAGGGATGCTTGGAAATGGGATAAGCAGTGAATTTTATATTTTGATGATAGTTTAGAAAGAGCGAGTTTACAGAAGAAGCAGGTGTAACGGTTATTTCGCATGGAGAGAGGAAAGGATATGGTGCAGCAATTCGATCCTGTTTTAATTATGCGAAGGAACGTGGTTTTGATGCCTTGGTCATTTTGGATGGAGACGGGCAGCACGACCCATCGTACATTCCTGAGTTTATCAAAGCACTGAGAACAGCCGAAGCAGACGTTGTGATAGGCTCACGGTTTCTTGCGAAAAATAAGCTTTCCCCCATACCAAAATACAGGATTGTGGGCATGAAAGTATTCCCAATAACCGTGCGATACAATATAGAGAACACGTCATCAAAAAATCCAGTGTCGCATGGAGTTGGGGTGCTGGGCTGGTTAATCCGCACCATTTCAGAGAGTAGAGACCTCTGTTCTTCTTTGGTGTTGCAGGAGCTACAATCACGATTATCGGGTTGATATTTGGTGCAAATGTGCTGTATGTGGCTAATGCAGGAAGGGGCGTTGCGGTTGGGTCTGCGCTTGTGTGAATATATTTATAAGGGGGTACTGTAAATAGATAATGAAAGGGCACAATGAAAGAGTATATATTTCATGGGATTATTGAAAAAGAGGAGGACGTGTACTGCGCACTCTGTCTCGAATTGGACATTGCCACAGAGGCGGATACATTAGAAGGTGCGAAGAAGAACCTGAGGGAAGCAGTTGAAGGGTATGTCGAATCTGTGGTGAGAGATAATGAAGAAGATGAATTTATTCCACGGTCAGTTCCAGAAGAGGTGATAAAAGAGTATGAACTTAGGTTTAAAAAATATTTGAGTTCTTTTAGACCACCAGAACTTTACGGATACAGTGAGATGATACATGCCAAAATACCGCAAGCTGTCGAGTAAGGCTGTGGAGAAGATCTTAATAAAACATGGTTTTAAATTTGTTTCTCGGAAGGGAAGTCATAAACAATATAAGGGCGTTGTTAAAGGGCGAAAAAGAAGGGTTACAGTCCCTGCCGATAGAAAGAGCTTTCATCCAAAGACGCTTAAAAGCATGATCCGTCAATCAGGATTGAGAGAAGAGGTGTTTCTGTGGAATAAATGAATTTGGGAGCAGAGGTTATAATATGGAAATCGCATACAAACCTTTTCTTAGAAAGAAAAGCTTTATCAAAAGAACTATACTTTCTTAGCACAGGTTCTTTCTTTAGAAAGAAAGTGTTTCCTAAAAAAGAAAAATCTATCGGCATCTGCATCGAGAAGATGCGGAGGGTGTTCAATGACAATCAGATTGACGGTGAAATCGTCATTGCTGACAATTCGACTGATAACACGCCCGAGATAGCGAAGAGTATGGGGGCGAAAGTAATTGTGCCCGAGGAACATGGCTATGGGAATTTTTAATTTTAACAGAGCAATAGACAGCTTGATCCCTATGATGCGGTGGCGGTTTCGGTAGCTCTTCACGAAGGCGTTGATATTTTTGTATCGCGGGATGGGAAATTGAGGAGAAAGACAGTGGGATTGATAGGGAAGAAATCGAAGGATTTGAGAAGAGGTATGAGATGCCCTCAGGGGAATTTGTGGATAAATTTGAGCGAGGGGAGCTTGGTGAGGGGGCTTAAGAAGATAGAAGAACAGATAGGCAGAATAAAGGCGGTGTTATCCTATTGATTTCTGATTTTTAAGTACATGAAAGACTATATTCATAATGTAGTGAAGAAGGTTTTAGAGGAGGTAAGGAGATGAAAATAGGAGAGATAAAGAAACGGTATAAGGATGAATGGGTACTTGTAGAGGTTACAGAAGAAGATAAACTCAGAGAGCCGGTCGAGGTTGAGTTGATAGCACACAGCAAGAGCAGAGATGATACCTATGAAGCGATGAAAAAGACGAAGGCAAAGGACATTGCGCACTTCTACACGGGGGAAATACCCAAAAAGGGATATGCGGTAGCGTTCTAAGGTCATATATAGAATAGACCCTTATGCACCGGTAATCACACTATACGCTGAAATTAAAGGCGCGATTATAGCAAGAGTGAAGATGGCATTGGATACCGGTGCCACATACGTTCTTGTTCCATGGGACATTGCGGAAACGTTAGGGTATGAACCAGCATATTCAAAGCAGAAAGTGGACATAACAACCGCATCGGGGACTGAAAAAGTCCCTTTAATTACGGTAAGTAGGATAAGCGTTCTTGGAAAGGAGGTACGAGATGTACCTTGTATCGTGCACGATCTACCAGAAGCGAGCCGTGTGGACGGATTGCTTGGATTGAGCTTTTTACGAAGGTTTAAAGTTTGTTTGGACTTTCAAGAGGGAGTATTAGAGATAGAGTAGGACGAGAGCAGGGCAGGCGGAGCGAATGGGGTTTTGTTACAGGGGACTGTGAGGTGGCAAGGTGGACAAATAATGTATAAAGAAGTTTATCAATCAAACTTTAGGAAAGTTTAATCAAAAATGCTTCGCAGAAACTTTTCACAAAAGTTTTGATATAAATTCCGCAAATTTCAAAAAAGTTTAAATAGTAAATTACACAATTAGAAAGTGGTTAAAATGGGCGTAGAAGAATATAAAATTTCGGATGAGGGGCTTACAATCCCCTTAAATATATTGAAGAAGATTGGACTTGAAAGAGATGCACATATTTTAATAAGTGGGCATACGATAATTATCAAGCCAAAGTCGCTAACAGAAAAGGTAAAAGGGATTATAAAAGGAATACCTTTATCGGAAGAAGATCTAGAAGAGCTTTACCATGAATATAAGGGTGAATAAATGGTAGTGTCCTAAACTTCATGACCCACTTTGAACATCAACAATTCCTTCCATGTCCAAATGCGATCTGAGATGCCCTCAGCCATGCACGGTGTTCTTTCTGTGTTCTTCTCACCCTTCTTCGTTTTTATCGTCAACGCGGAATTAACCCTGATCAGGTTGTTGTAGCACTGA
>JAUWPM010000017.1 GCA_030611585.1 Methanosarcinales archaeon
TAGATATACTCGCTGACTACAAAGTTCAATACAAAGTTTCCAAGAAATTCAAGTCTTTCATAGTCCTCGCATTTTATACCTACGTCTTTCATTTCTTTTGCGAAGGAACTATGGGTTAAAGCATGATCATATCTGTTAAGCTCTTCTTCTTTCACATTCACAATATTGAAGATTGGGTCACTAAGGAAATTTTGTAATTTCACTCTTCTTTTTTCATCCATTTTGCGAAATATCACTTATGCGATCATAAAGTTTAGGCTAAAGCCCCAGCCGTGCCACGCCGTATTGAAATACTGCGCATCCTTTACTTCCTAACGGCTGACATTCCTATCGCTTCTTCCATCCCCGTAGGTCCATCAAAAGCACAGTAAGCTATCCATCCTTTCGCTCCCGCCTTAAATGGTCCGTGCTCGATGACCGGAGGATTATACAAATACGAACCAGGCCCGTACTTCTTACCCCCTATTTCAACCTCGCCCTCCAAACTCATAACCTGTTCTGTCGAGGGATGACCATGCCGCGGTAATTCAGCACCTGGCTCCATTTTAAATAAGATACCACAAGCGCCGGTTTCCTCATTTCGTCCTAGAATTCTTACAGTGCAACCCGGGAATGGAAGTTTGATCCATTCGATGGATTCAATATCTTTCTCACTTTTCACTATTGCTTCCATTTTCTTTGCATCCTGTTATTATTATCTTACTACCTTCACATATTAAGCCCCAGCCGCGCCACCCCCGAATGAAGAGCTTGTCCCATAATCAGATATTTTGCGAAATGGAATGCTTATTTTTGATTATAAAGCCCTATCTGAGCTTCTTTTTGTTGAGATTTTGGATTGTGGACAGCCTCTTTGATGATTAAAAAGCAAGGTTGCTTTTTCACTAAAACTCCAATCTCTCAGCTAATCTCCTCTCTTTTGCCTTTATAGCAATTTAAAATCGAATCGCATTCCTCAATTGTTGACATCCCCTGTTCAAACAATCTCTTTGCTTCATCAGGGGTTACTCTACCTTCATCAAGCTTTAATATAATATTCCTGATTTTCTGTTTTCCATCCATAAATTTTTCATCGTTCATGGACTTACCCAAGCTATTATTATAAATGAGATGAGAATAATTAGAGATATCAAAATAATAGTTATTACCTTATACTTAGCAATCTCTCTATTTTTTTCCTTTATTTCAACATCCTTTTTATATACTTTACGGGAGGCAAGGTATGTCTTATAGGAACGTTCTAAATGCCTTTCCAAAGAGGTCAGCTCATCTTTTAATTTTTTAACATCATAAACTGCTGCTTTAGCGGCGGTTGACGGTGTAGATGCTCTTAGATCTGCTACCAAGTCTGCTAATGTTGTATCCTTCTCATGACCAATACCTGTGATAAGAGGCTTCTTACTTGCTGAAATTGCACGGACAAGAGCTTCATCGTTAAAAACCATCAACTCTTCTGCGGAACCACCACCCCTTGCTAAAATTATCGTATCGACTTCATCTATTTTAGAGAGAAGATTTAAACCTCTGATTACATCTTCCGATGCGTTTTTACCTTGGACTATCACAGGTGCAATTACTATGTCCATTTTTGGAAAGCGTGAGTCCACTACATTTACTATATCTTTGAATGCAGCGCTGTTCTTTGATGTCATTATCCCTATTTTCCTCGGAAGAATCGGTATTCGCTTTTTTCTTGATTCATCAAATAAGCCTTCTTTTGCAAGTTTTTCTTTCAACTGCTTGAACTTTAAAATAGATAAGCCTTCTCCTACTGGAAGAATTTGCATAATGTTAATCTGATATCGGCTTCTTGGCTCATACGTGGCAATCTCACCTTTAACCAACACCTGAAGGCCGTTATCAAGATTAAAATCTACATTTTTTTGCATACTCATGAAAAGAGTGCATGCAATTTCTGACTTTTCATCTTTTAAGTCGAAATAGATGTGTCCAGAAGAAGCTTTGTTAAAATTCGTAACCTCACCAAGTACTAAGACGCTGGTAAAATGTGTCGTAAGGATTTGCTTTATATTTTGAGAGAGCACGCTAACGGACTGGATTTCGCTAGGAGTGATGCCATATATTTCTTGAATTTGCTGGAGAACGTTAATCTTTTCGGCCATAGTTAACGACGAAATACCCTGTGGGTATCTATTTTTTATTAGGATGTCTGTAAAATAATAGGTTCGCACGATAAAAACAGCACGCTCTTAAGTTTCTATAAAACTAAAGGTTTTTTGTAACACTGGTTACGAAAGAACGTTCAACTACTTCTCACTGCTTGTTCTCTTCACCATCTAAGGTCGTTATCTCAAATCCTCCGGAAAGGACATCATAGGCCACGTCAAAAACGATGTTATGAGCAAGCTGGTTCCGCTTATACATTCCGTACAAATCGGTGTTAGAAATATTCACCTGGAAATAACCCACTTCTCCACCAGTCTTCGTGGGGTGTGGCGTTAGCCATGGGAAGACAAGTTTCTGCAATGCGGCGTTTAAAGCGTCGCGAATGAAATGCTTCATGAATGAGAATAGATGAGAAAGCGTTTAAGGTGATTGCTTGATGATGGGGTGGGACATATCCTGGCACGATCCCCTTTAAGGGCGTTGAGCGACTACGGCTGCGGTTACCATAGAGAATTTTGATTATTAAGCAGTTGGCTGAAGATTTTTTTGGTTAACGTCTTGCGGATAAAAGAAGTTTTCCGTTAGGAAAATTTGGACAAAACGAAGTGAAGTCTTTTATCCTCTGTTAGGCGAGTTTTGACGAAGTCAAAACCAAAATTGCGAAGCGATTTTGCAGTATCAATAGATTTTTGCATTTTCAATCTATAAGTTATCAACCCAGAGATTAGTACTGCCTGCTGGAATAAATCCGTATTTTGTAATCTCACAACCCAACCTTTTGCTTTCTTGAGCTAGAATTTCATCTAATGACTCTGCTTCGATAAGTTCAAGATTCCTAGCATTATTTGTTATATATCTTAATTTCCTGTCTTTGTCATAAAAAAGAGTTATCACATGTTGTCCTTTTAGTTCACCACTAAGCTTAAGACACATTATTTTTACATCATATCCATGTTGTTTTAACACATATGAACCAAATGTGGCAAGATCTTTACAATCTCCCTCTTTTTTATGAAAGAACTCTTCTGGCAAATAAGAAATGTGTCCCTCGTGAAATTTGAATTTAAAGTTCTCCTTCATATAAGCTAATAACTCTTCTGGCGTATTCAGTTTATTAACAACTTCAGTGAAATTCGAAATATTCTCTACATCCAACTGTGTTTCACTTGATTTGCCTGTATCTATCGAGTCGTTTTTTGAAATCGGTTGGGTAACCTTCGTAAAATTATCTGTTGACGACAAGGTTTTATTTTCAAGTGGTCGGATACTATCTTTCGGCAGATTAATAAAATTAAACCAAATAAGAATTACAACAACTATGATAACTGATACTCCTAATCCAATTTCTAATTTAGTACTCATAATAATGAAAGCTCCCCCTTTCTTTAAATAATTTTCTCAAAGCAAAATCGCAGAGTAATATGTCGCCTAACTTCGGTATATCCGACATTGATGTCGTATATACTCCCATTTTGGATTGATGTTCGGAACTTACTTCGCATATACATCCCTTTGTACCCCCTCTTCTATCTGCCCACTATAATAAACTTTTGTCAGCTGTCACTTAAATCTATCGCATTATTACCCACCATGCTAATGTACCCCTACCACCCACCGCTTCATCTCCTTCTTATCCTTCTTCGAGGCAGGTTCATAGCCTCCTGTAATGTTCCATGTTTGATAATATTCACGATTAGCTGTGTATTGGATTTGTGGGACGTTGAAATTTGAGAGTGTGGGATATCTACGTTTATTTTTCTGATTATGGTTCAACGCCTCCTTCGTTAATTAGCTTGTGACAGCGCTGACAAATCATTATAATATTTTCTTTCTTATTGGTGCAATGATGTTCTGTCAATTCCACGCCTTCTTCTTTGCATAAGATACAAATACCTATTTTTGTCATCTCTTCCTCCTTTAGCTTGACTATCGTAGCCATAGGCTATATACTTTTCGTTTATACGCAGTAATTGTTGAGGATTAAGTTGAGAAGCTTCTTCCATAGCCGCTCCATCTCCCTCTTATCCTTTTGACAAAGGGCAGGTTCACGTAACGCTGCTATTTTGGGAAAAATCCGAAAAGCTTATATACTCCCCCATTACTTAATCATAGTGATAAAAATGGCTGAACTACCATTAGCACCTGTAACCAGGTTGATTAAGAACGCAGGAGCAGAGCGAGTAAGCGAAGACGCCACTGAAGAGCTGGCGGAACTGATAGAGGCAGAAGGCACGAAAATAGCGAAAAAAGCCGTAGCACTCGCTAAGCACGCTGGAAGGAAGACCGTGAAAGCAGAGGACATCTTAGAAGCTGCGAAATAAGAAAGTTAGGTAAAGGGGGGAATGGTAAACTAACTAACCCCTCTTTTATTTTTTTGTTGCAGAATCACCTTAAAGCACCAAAAGGGTTTGCAGGTATTACTCAGTTGAAGGCACGATCTGCAACAACATAGCCCTTGCAGCCATTATTAAGCCGCTTCGCGCCACGCAGTCCGCTCTGCGAAGCCGTTAATGATCCTGCAAGCCGCTCATTGCTACGGCAAGGCAATCAATTATAAGGCGGGGGGATGGCGAGCGGGGCTTTGCACTTTTATTCCGAAAGTTGCACTTTTAATCGGTCAAAAATGATATTGAAAATGCAAAGCCGGTTTCAACCTATTTTTACGTCTCTGCCTTAATTATTGTTCCGCTTTCATCTTCACGGCGATTCTCCTCCCAAGAACTATCTTATATACAGATCCACCCATTCATCCGTAACGACCGGGGGGCGGGGGATCAAAAACATACCAATCAAAAATGCCGACTTACTCGATCGAAACCTTCGTATTCCTCGCCATTTATTTATATATCGCGTTCAAATCGAGCCGCTCTTCTTCCTCGATGCTGTCTGTGCCCTTTTGCACCATTTACACTCATACATACCGTTACTGTTATTCTTTTCGTCCGATTTCGAACTGGTTATCTGCTCGCCTACCTAAAAAAGTTTAGAGACCCATGGAAATGAGAAAATCACGGTTTCTTTTGTTCTTGTTCAGGACAGGTCTCATGCCCCCATTTTTGATCCTTCAAAAGCCCAATGATTGTTTCATGGTTCTTACTCAGTGGTTTAATATAGAGTCGCTCGCCACATTTGTAACATTCGAACCAAAATGCCCAGTCATTCATTCCTTGCTTGTAGCCTTCCTTTAAACCCTCATTCCGACCTTCATCGAATCCGTCTTTACGAATTTTAGCCTCCGTTTCTCGCTTCTCTACGATTCCTTTTAGATAGTTTCGTACGTATTGACCTACCGTCATATCTTCTCTACTTGCTATTTCTTCCAGTTTCTTAATATCTTCCTTCTTCAACCTGAAACTCACCGTAGGATTTTTCGCGTAGTATTTCTCCTGGCTCGGATAACTACCATTTTGTGTCATGGATAGTAATCAATAGGGTAATCCACAATATAAAGGTTGTAATCTATAGGTCATGAGTTAGTAATCGATAGGTCATGTGTTCGTAATCTATAGGTCATGAGTTAGTAATCGATAGGTCATGTGTTCGTAATCGATAGTTCACGAGTTAGTAATCTATAGCCTACGGGTCGGTAATCTATAGCGCATTTTACGCAAAACAGGGGCTATTCCACTACCTTATCTACCCTACCGTTCAGTACCCCATATCCCACTAATAATACCCTTGTTTGCCCTATATGTACCCTAGTAGTTGTTCTGATCTAACTAACTTACCTACTGATGCACCCAAAAATCAGGTTAGGATCTCTCACTTACACCGATAGATTTATTCGAGCGGTATTCCCGGCCATGCCATCCTACCTCTTTGGCAACCATTTCTGTTGTAACGTAACCGGTCGGTCGGCCGGCCAACCAACCAATCAATCCTCTTCCGTACAAACGAGATACCTGAAGGAAGTAAGATTTTTATCTCTGCCTCTCAGCCATGTTAATCCCGTTTATTGTGACTGTGATGGCACAATATGGAAAAAATGATACCATAATGTATATATGTGCATGTATATATGTAACAAAGCTTTTAGACTTTACGTAACCGAAAAAATCAAAAAACATTTAAATATCCGGTACTATCACTCACTCATAAATCACAGACCAATGCCAGAAGAAGAGAAAGTGAAAGAAGTGTCGAGAATCTTTTTGAAAACGCTGGACGAGTTCTATAAGGAAAGTGATGCGATTTTCAATGAATGCGATGAGATACTGGCAAACTACAAGAAGGGCGGGAACATTACGGACGATTTGAGCGCGTTTAAAGCCAAACGACCGGCTATTTTCGCGTTGATTGATGATATTTATCATAAAGAGGTAGACCTCGAGGAGAAGCTTGACATAGCAGGTACAAGGGAAGAACTAAGGGGCAAGATACGCGAGTTTAAGGATCGTTTCGCCGATTTAGCAGATGAAATAGATTTGTTCGTTCTTGCAGAATTGGACTTTAGCAGGTAACTTAACCGGTCAGTCGAGTCGAGCTAGCTAAGAAGAAAGCGCAGCAAACACCCTTCTCACCTGCTTCTCTGTTGCTTCTCGTGTGCCTTCGTTAGTTATGACAATATCAGCGTATTGCAACTTCGCCTTCAGGGGCATCTGTAATGCAATCATCTTTCGTGCCTTCGCCTTTGTTAAGCCATCTCGTTCCATCACTCTTCTTATCTGCGTCTCTTCGCTGACGTAAACGACGATTACCATATCAAATTCAGCGTGCATCCCCGTCTCTATTAACAGCGGGACGTCAACGACAACGAGCGGCGCATTTGGCTCCGATTCTACCTTCTTCATCGCTTCTATCCGCTCTGCACACTTCCTTTTTACTTCCGGATGTATTATCTTCTCTAAAGCCTTTCGCTTCTTTAAATCACTGAACACGATCTCCCGCAGCTTCTTTCGGTCTATCTCTAAATCTCGGTTCACTATACCTTTGCCAAAGAGACCCACGATCTCCCACCACGCCTCCGAGCATGGTACAACTGCCTCCCTGCTGAGCACATCGCAATCTATTGCATAAGCGCCGAGATTCGTGAACGTGCGTAACACGAGGCTCTTACCACTTGCTACTCCTCCGGTTAAGCTTACGACCCGCATAGGCACTTTCCTTTACTCTTTTTCCTATTTGTTTTGTCAAATGGACTTTTTGGTATTATATTAACATTCTATTCACGTCAACAGCCTTATCAAAAACTTCACGTAATTCTTCAAATCGCTTATCCGAACGTTCTCATCAGGTCCATGCGCATTGCTCTCGGTCCAACTGCCAACTCCAAGAGCGCAAACCGGCTGATGCGTCTTTTTAACCGCATAAGCAATGTCTAACCCCCCTTGCACACCTATCGCCTCTTTAGACACGCCAAAAGCGTCAGACGCTGCAGCCTTCACCCGACTTACCCATTCGTCATTGTGATCGTCATCGGGATCGGTAAACAGGGGTGGGAATCCTGGCTTAAGGTACAGCTCTAAATCTATTCCACGCCTCGTTTTTATTGTTTCTACCGCAGCTTCAAACTCTTTTACCACGTCTTCAATCGCTTCTTCGGGAATATAGCGCCGGTCACCTCGTAAGGTGCAGCTTGGGGGTATAAGATTCTCCTTCACACCGCCGTTTATCATCGTAACGTTAAAAACAGGCTTTATGTGCTTCTGTCCCGTTATTTCCGTCATCTCTGAACTGCACGGTACCTTCGATTCCCTTTGCGCAACAGCTTTCTTCAGTGCCTCCAACTCGCGTATCACGACCGCCGCGTTTTCTATCGCATTCACACCTAAAAAGGGCATAGAGCTATGGCATGACCGCCCCTGCACCTTCATCTCCCAGTTCATCACACCATTCGTTGCCACACAGACACCTTCGTTATCGCCGTCCATGCACAGTAAATAATCGCCCTGTAATAATCCTTCATCGGCGAAGAAGCACAAGCCGGAGTAGAGCCCCAGTTCCTCATCCGTAGTCAACGCAACCCGAATATTGTACTTGCCCTCCAATTCCTGCTCATTCATAATGCGCAGCGCAGTTAAAAGTGATGCGACACTCCCTTTTGAATCCGCCACCCCGCGTCCGTAGATTCTGCCGTCTTTAATCGCCGGCTCGAAGGGAAGCGTACTCCAGCCTTCTCCCGCTGGAACCACGTCTAAATGCGTGTAGACGTCCACACTCTCCTTCGCACCGTAATCCTTAGTAGCGAGCAGATTCGCTCTTACACCGTGCAACTCCTCTGTCTTTTGCCGTGATTCATAAATATCCGCGGGCATATCCACTCTTTCGCATTTGAATCCGAGATCGTTAAACACGGGAATAAGCCAATCTACTATCTCGCCGTAATGCTCACCCGGCGGCACGAACGTCGGTATCTCGATCAATTTCTTGAGACAACCTATAAGATACTTCTGCGTCTCATTTTTCTCTACTGTTTCTTCCACCTTCTTCTCTCCGCCTATCCTCATACAAAACTCTTAATTATATACGCAGACAAAAATAGTAAGGGATATATGCAAGATAAATTTAGCTGCACGGTGGTTGACTGGAACTATGCGTACGACCTTTGCCATGACGCAAGCGAAGAGATAAAGGCTGCGGGATTCAAGCCGGAGGTTATCGTTGGCGTGGCGCGAGGCGGCTGGTTTTTAGCGCGCAATCTCTGCGATTTCTTCCTGCTTAAGGATCTGTTCAGCTTGAAGATGGAACACTGGGGTATAGCAGCTACGATTACCAGTGATGCAAAGCTGAAATACGGGCTTGACGACAAAGCCCGGGAGATAATAAGAGGGAAACGAGTACTAATCGCTGATGACATAACGGACACTGGAGACAGCTTAAAACTTGTCGCTGAGTACGTTAAATCCTTGAAAGCACGGGACGTAAAAACCGCAACTATGCAGCACAAAACCTCCTCCTCGTTCGTTCCCGATTTCTACGGCGAGCTTATAAGCGATTGGAAGTGGGTGGTCTATCCCTGGAGCATTCATGAGGACGTGATGGAATTATTAGAGCGGGTCATTGCTAAAGAGGGTAAAGGGATGAGTTTCCATGACTTAAGGACTGCTATGAAGGCAGAGTTCGACTTTTATGTGCCTCGTCACCTTCTGAGAGAGGTATTGGAGAACATGGCATTTCACGGTAAGATAAGGATAAAAAGCAAAAGAAAAAAAGACGGGGAAGAAGAAGTGTGGCTGCTGTGCTGAACCACTTTCTCCGCCCGTTGAGCTAATTAACTTCTCGATTTTTTGTGAAGTTCTATTACGACTCCAAACGGATTATACCGTCTCCATCCCGAAAGACTCCAATAACACTTCCGGATTGATCTTCCCGCTGGTAAACGTTTTTCCACTGTTCAATTCGTTCACCGTAATCTCCGCGGGTGCGAACGACGCGGCGTCTATCTTGTAGAAGTCAAATTCCGCCGCCTTGAAGGTGACGTAGAACGGCTTTCCGTAATCCTTCGAATTCAGTGACGGCACGTCCTTCACATAGCCCTTCAATTCCTCTACGTTCTCGTAATCCACCGCGTAATACGTGCGACCGCAGTACATGATGCAGTCGTTGGTCGAGCCCATACATTTCAGATCGTCACTGGCGAGCGGCGAGATCGGTATGATGCCATGAGCGTGTTTTATGCAGTTTATGTCAAACCCTAAAACTTCGAGCCGGTGAATTCCCGTCTCTATGCCCCGCGCGGATATTTGCACCGAACCCGCAATAGATTTCGTTGGTGCAACCACAACGTACAGGTCTTCGGGTTCCACCCTGCACGCCTTCGCTATCTCCGCCGTCACTTCCGCATCGGGCATCGTGCTGCTTTCCAGAACCAATACTGCCTCAGTTGCGTCGTCCGCATAATTTATCTTCTCGTACAGCTCTTTCGGATTGAGTGAAAGCGCCCGTGCAGGCCCCGAACCCATAGCGAAGAACTTCTTCACCTTTATCCGCCATCCCGCGAATTGCGACGCCATGCACGCGATTACCGGATTGTCAGTGGTAAGCTCTATCGCCGGCACCACCACTTTACCAAGGTCAAAACTGCTGAATGTTATATCCGCAAGGTCCGCCATACATATCATCGCCACGTATCGTCCCGCTTCAAATCCTCCTTTCTCTTCTACACCCGCATCTATGAGTGTCGTCCCGTTATCCAACTCCGCTATGCCTATTTGCAACTCGTCCGCACGGTCCATCATTTCCTCAAAAACGTCCAATCCATACTCATTTACGCTTATCATTATTCATCCACCTGTGCTATTCTACAATGCCATGCCACTATTTATAAGAATAGGATTCTTTTTTTATTGCTTATGCGCGGGGATAAGACGATATTTTTTGAGCCGGAAATAAGAGTTAAAATGCTGGAAGAGTTAGTTTACCCCGTTATTTTTCGGTCGGCATGGCAATTGGAAGATAAAATTCGCGCTCTGTTCAGGCATAAACTCAGGGTGGATAAAAGCATAACAGAGCTGAAAGACGCAACAGAGCAGGAGGATTTATGCGCTACCCTGAATGCGCTTTACGCGTATTATATCGCCCTTCTAAGGGTCCCCACGGCTGACGTGGAAAATTGCGAACGTGCGGTTAAGGAAGAATTTAAAAGGATAGAAATAGAGGTTAAAGCCGCTATACCTTCCTATAAAAATGGATTTGCAGAAGAAGTGTCCACGTCCGTAAAATGGATGGAAGCTCGCGTGGGAATGTTACGGGCTCACACGATGAAGAAGTCATATACGCATCAATCTTTTACGGAGGACGAATTGGCTAAGTTCGTAAGGGATTTGGACCGTATAGAAACGAAATTGTCCGAAGAACCTCATTCTCAGGTTAAGAGGGACATATACGTGGAGATAGAGCGAGTAAGAGAACTCCTGTTATCTCTTTAGTATTACCTTTCCCCTTTTCCTCATCCTCTTCCATTCCTCTATCCGTTCGTTAAGAACGTGCCAATCTACAAAAGCGAAATCTCGCTCGTCTTCTAAATCTTCTTTTAACAGCCGTGGTATTTCTTCGGTGGAGAACGTGGGGATGTTAAATTCGGAAAACGTATCAGCAGCGAAATGCGATAGCTCTTTACCGTACAGCACCGCAACAACACCCTTCTTCGCCAGCAGTTCCGCGGTGCTTGCGCCTCCTCCACTGCCGTCCTCAAGGAATACGATGTCACCTCTGTTAAGTCCATATTTCCTGTCAATCTCCACTATTGCATCATGGCTGAAAGATGGTATCACTTTTATCCTCTTTCCACCTTTCACCTCCCTTTTCCCTTCTCCTTTTAGTCCCTCGACGATTCTTCTTAGCTCTGCATTCTCATTCTCTCGCGCGCTTACTTCCTCTCTCAGTCTCTCTATCTCCGCGTCTCTCTTTCTTATCTCTTCCGCCTTTTTTATCTCTCTCGTGCTTTCTGACCGCACAGAATCGAGGTTGCGCTTCAAACGTCTTATTTCACGGTCTTTTTCATTCACACTCGCCTTTAACGCTATTGCACGCTCCTCCAGCAGCTCTATTCGCTTGCCTTTACCTTTCAGAAGCCCGCGTAACCTGAGAATGATTTTGCTTTCCTTCTCTTCACCGCCCTTCTTCTGCTGATCTTCCCGCCGCTCCTCTTTCGTAACCTTCCTTCTCTCCTTCTCCTCTTCGGCACTGATCAGTCTATTTACCGCGGCACTTATGGGCACGCCTTTCACCACCAACGCTTTCACCTCTTCCACGTTCACCCCTGCGGGCGTCTTCTTCTGCACCTGAGCGAATTTCTTCTTGTAGCGCTTGAACGCATTAACGCAGGCGGCTAATGCATCCCGCTCATGTGCATTTTTGTATCCGTATCCTTCGCCTTTCGTCAACGCAATCTTCTCTTCCGTTGACAGCGATTCGTCTAAGTCGTGAACGGGAGAAGCGAAGATGCTGCCTATCTTTTTCACCATCGCGGGGGTGGGAGTTACGTCAGAAGCGACTATTAATGGTCTTCCGTGCGATATGATCCGTGCTATGGCATCGGAGATCGAATAATTCTTTGCGCTGAACACTTCTATCGGTTTCCCGTTAAGGTCAATTATGGCAATTCCCATCGTAGTGCCGGGATCTATGCCAACGATGGTGTACTTTCGTCGCGCGCGTGGCTCTGCCATCTATCTATTTTTATCCTTCGCGGGCGTATCATATAAAATGTACGGATAGCACAGGCTCGTAGGTAAAGAGACGAAATAGCAGCATAACGTAGAAAGGTGAGAATAAGCATGAAGGTGGGAATAATAGCGGATACACACGATAATCTCGCTGCGATAAGCGAAGCGGTGGAAATTTTCAACGCCGAAGGCATCGAACTACTGGTTCACGCTGGCGATTTCGTAGCTCCATTCACGGAGCGACCATTTAGAAAGCTCAAAGCTCCGCTGGTAGGGGTATTCGGCAATAACGACGGTGACAAGCTGCTTTTAAAGAAGTTTTACAAGGAGAAAGGTGTGGGCGAGCTACACGAAGACCCGTACGAATTTGAACTCGCCGCGAAGAAGAAGAAGAAGAAGATAATTGTGACCCACAAACCAACGATAGTGAAACCACTGACGGCGTCAGGTATGTACGACGTGGTAATATACGGTCATACGCATAAAGCGGTAATCGAGCGACATAGAAATAATGGCGGAGAGCGCGGGGAAGAAACGTGGGTGATAAATCCGGGGGAGTGCTGTGGCTACGTCACGGGGCGAAAAACGGTGGCACTGCTCGATTTCGATAAGGAAGAAGCAAGGATAGTAGAATTGTAAGAAAAAGTTTCTCGTGGGAATCTGCGTAATCTTGTGGTTGCAAGAAAAAATAGCAAATTATATATAAGGGAAAGTAGGAACTTGTAAAACAGAAGAGGTAAATCATTAGGGGATAAGGAGGATACTCAAATGGGAACGTTATATGAAGATATAGTTGATCATGGAGGGGAAGTATTCGGCAAAGAGCACATGGAAACGCTGATGCTGTGCGTGCAATGCGGTAAGTGTACAGGGGGCTGTCCATCAGGGAGGTATACGGCGTTCAGGACGAGAAAGCTATTTCGGATGGCGCAGGAAGATATGCGTGAGGAGATTTTTAACGCTCCTGAACTGTGGTTCTGCTCGACCTGTTTCACCTGCTATGAGCGATGTCCAAAAGGGGTGAAAACAACGGATCTAATAAGGGTAATAAGGAACTTAGCTGCGAAGGCGGGGCACATGTCTGTACCACACAGAATGATCGGCGTTTATGTGCTAAAAACCGGTCATGCAGTGCCGGTTGGGGAGCCACAGATGAAGCTAAGGAAGGCGGTAGGTCTCGATGAGATGGCGCCAACCACACAGAAGTACAAAGAGCAACTGGAACAGGTGCAAGAGATATTCAGAACAACGCATTATGATGCGATGATTGATTTTGATTGGAATACGATGAATTTAAGAGAAGCAGAAGGAGACGAGAAGAAATGAGTGAAGAAGCGAAGGAGTATGCTTTTTTCCTCGGCTGTATCACGCCAAACAGGTATCCGGGGATAGAAGCGGCGACGAAGCGGATCTTTAAGGAGTTTGGGATAGAGACGAAGGAGATGGTAGGTGCTTCCTGCTGTCCAGCGCCGGGTGTCTTTGGCTCTTTTGACATGCATACGTGGCTGCCGGTAGCAGCGCGGAATCTATGTATTGCAGAGGAGATGGGGCTTGAGATCTATGTGACGTGTAATGGTTGTTACGGCTCGCTTCAGGAAGCCGACCATTTACTGAAAGATCACCCTAAGCTAAAAGAAAAGACTAATGAGGTGTTAGGTAAATTCGGTAGAGAATTCAAGGGAACTACGAAGGTGCACCATTCAATCGTAATTCTTCACGACGTTATCGGACTGGACAAGCTAAAAGAGAGGATGACGAAACCGATGAACGATGTGAATGTAGCGGTGCATTACGGCTGCCATTTCCTCAAGCCCAGTGAGGTGCGGGGGCACGGGTCTTCCGAGACTCCATATATCATGGAGGATCTTGTAAAGGTAACGGGTGCGAAAGAGGTGGATTACAAGGATAAATTGATGTGCTGCGGTGCTGGTGGTGGAAACCGAACCGCTGATACCCCTCAATCTCTGGAATGGACACGTCAGAAGCTGGTAAATGCGATAGAAGCGGGCTGTGATTGCATGGTTCACCCCTGTGCGTTCTGCCATTTGCAGCTTGACCGGGGGCAAGACGAGATGAACAAGGCTTTTGGAACCACATTCAATTTCCCCATCCTCTTCGCCACGCAATTCCTCGGGCTCGCAATGGGACTCAGCCAGACGGAATGTGGATTGGATATACAGACTACAACGATGCCAGAGAAGTTGCTAAAATAAAATAAAGAAGAAGAAATAATTTTTTTTCTTCTCTTTCTTTTTTGTTTTTTTATATTTGTTTGGGCTACTGACTGAACCTACCAGAGTGTCGTAGGTTGCGATAGTACTGCCTTAAACTGCCCCTTTTTCTGCCGCACGGAACGCAAATCCTTCTCCTTTTCCGTTATTTTATTTATTATTTCCGTTCTCTGCGCCTCTTCCGTTGCCGCTTTGACTTCGTTCACTAAATTGTCTATCTCCTTTATCAGCGCCACTATTTCATCATCCTTCTCTTTTATTGCCTCATCCGGTACAACACCCATTCTTATCACCTCTATTTTTTATTATGCTTACGTTGGTATAGGATACCATCCATCCAGTATTTATAGTTTTCTATATTTACCTTACCTATCCGCGTTGGCATCCCTACTTACCCCTTCAACACAATTTCGATGTGTACGTCCTTGGGAATAGGTATGCGCATCAGTTGTCGCAGTGCTCGTTCATCCGCTTCCAGGTCTATCAACCGCTTGTGTATGCGCATTTCCCAATGGTCCCACGTAGGAGAACCTTCGCCATCCGGGCTCTTCCTGCAGGGCACGACAAGCTTCTTCGTAGGCAGTGGTATGGGTCCTGACATTCTGACACCCGTAGTCTCGACTATCCTCTTCACCTGCTGGCAGATTTCATCCAACTTCTCGTGATCAACGCTCGAAAGTTTTATCCGTGCTTTTTGGTTCATCCCCATCCCTTTTCCTCCTTGTTTTGTTCGTGTCCGTATTGGTTTACTTCTACTTCGCTTTACTTAGCTTTACTTTCCCGCTCCTTTATATCAATCACCATGCCCGCGGCAACGGTTTGCCCCATGTCCCGGATTGCGAACCTTCCAAGATGTGGGATCTCCTTCACACGCTCGATGACTAAGGGTCTCGTCGGTTTTACTTTTACTATAGCGGCATCGCCGGTTTTTATGAAGTCCGGGTTCTCTTCTTTGGTCGCACCAGTCTTCGGGTCTAATTTCTTGGTAATTTCCATTATCGTGCACGCAATTTGAGCGGTGTGGCAATGGAAAACCGGAGTGTATCCGATAGTAATTGCCGTCGGATGCTGAAGAACAACGAGCTGCGCGGTAAATTCGTCCGCAACCGTCGGCGGGTTATTTACATGCCCACAGACGTCTCCCCGCCTTATATCCATCCTGCCGACCCCCCGAACATTCCAGCCGATGTTGTCGCCTGGAATTGCTTCCGGAATCTCTTCATGGTGCATCTCTATTGATTTTACCTCTCCTACCACAGCGGGCGGGTTAAAAATCACTTTGTCGCCTTTCTTTAGCTTTCCCGTCTCCACTCTTCCTACGGGAACCGTTCCCGCACCGGTTATTGTGTACACGTCCTGTACCGGGATTCTAAGCGGAAGCTCAACCGGCTTTTCCGGCACTTTCATGAGGTCCAGCGCTTTCAAGAAGGTGGGACCGTCGAACCATTTCATCTTCTCGCTGGGCTTTATTATATTCTCGCCCTCGAATGCAGACACGGGGACAAACACGAGAACGTCTTTCTTGTATCCCACGACTCCCAGAAGCTCTAAAAGCGCCTTCTTCAACTCTTCGTAGCTCTTCTGTTCATAATTCACCCGGTCCATCTTGTTTATAGCGATGATGAGCTGAGTCACTCCTAAGGTTCGGGATAAAAAGACGTGCTCTTTTGTCTGAGCCATTATCCCGTCCTTGGCATCCACCACTAACACCGCTGCATCCGCCTGAGACGTCCCCGTAATCATGTTCTTTACGAAATCCCTGTGACCGGGACAATCTACGATCGTATAATAATACTTATCAGTATCAAACCTCTGATGAGCGACGTCTATGGTAATGCCCCGCTCTCTTTCATCCTTCAACGTATCCATCGCCCAAGCAAACTCGAATGACCCCTTTCCCATCGCCTCGGCCTTTTTCCTGTACTCATCTATTGTATGCGTGTCTATCACTCCGGTATCCATCAGCAGCCGTCCCAGCAGCGTTGACTTGCCGTGGTCAATATGCCCTATCATAGCCAAATTCATGTGTTCTTTCTCTGCCATCTTTCATTTTCCTCCTATTTTCCTTCTAACCTATATTATCTGTTGGTTTATATCTTATTTTATCTTATTTATTTCTATTATATTTATTCCTGATTCCGGTAGTTACTTTACCAGCGGGCAGGAATGGAATTAAGGTGGCGGGTGAATCTGCACGCCTTTTACGCTCTTTAGCCTTCCTATTTCTTCTATTAACTCTCCTGGTATGTTCTTATCGGCGATAATCGTGAGTTTTGGGTTGTCCACCAAATAGGGGTCGTCACTAACCGCTTGTCTTATGCTCACTCCCCGCCTTGCCATGACCGTGGCAACCTCTCCAAGTATCCCTTTTGCTTTTGCATCCATAGGATGGATAATAATCACGCAGAGCCCCAACAAAGGAGCGACTTCTGCAAGAAACGCAATAGACCGCATATTCTCAAATATCTTTTTCAACGCGGGCTCACCTAAAATCCTCTTCGCGGTCATGTCAACTACCCGCCGGTCTACGCCTATCTCGTTTGCTATCTGCGTATGGGGTATCTCAATCCCGCCCGAGGCTACTTTACCTTCGGGACTCACCTGGAATCCTCTCTCCAGTAAGAGTTCTATAACCTTCTTTTGCGATGGTGAACCTTCAAACTTCTCCATTACTTCTTTCCACATCGCTTTCCTCTTTTCCGTTACGTAATATTCGGTGGTGTAATTGTGTATTTGGCAGAAGGATTCTCCTTCTCACCGACGTCCCCTTTTCACGATGTCCTCGCGTATTTCATCGAATCTTCTCGTTGCGGTACCCACTTTGTCTCTCACTTCCTCTTCCACGGATTGCATACTCACCCGTAAAGAGCGCTCCTTCTCACTCAAATCCTGCTCTATTCGCCGCAATCGCTCGTCAATGCTTAAGAACAATAGCGCTAACATTCCGACCGTTATCACTGCTGCAAGTGCAATCGCTGAGTCACGATAACTGCTCCACAACCGATACGTAAGCACGAATGTAGAGAAGACCATCACCACCGAGAATATTATATTCCTTGCTTCCATACTCATCCCCCTTTTCCCCCTCTTTATTTTATTTTTACTTCGCCGGAAATTCATAACCACAATTATCTAACTTTCCGCGTCTATTTAAATATAAAGCCTTTTAGTTTCTGAATGAACTGGTGGAGATGCAAAAAACAGTACTTATCCTGGCAGGTGGTAAAAGCCAAAGATTCCAATCTTTCGATAAATGCTTCGTTACGTTAAACAACAAACCGATCATACAACATGCCATTGACAACCTCTCAAGCGTGGCGGACGAGATAATAGTGGCGATACGAGACGAGCAGCAAGGGGGACGGATTAGAGATAAAATACCAGATGAGATCGTTTTGGTTTTTGACACGTTGAAGGGCTTTGGTCCGCTGGCAGGCGTACTATCGGGTTTAGAACGGGCTTCCTTTCCCTATTCGTTCGTAGTCGGCTGTGATATGCCGTTTATAAACAGAAAAGTTGTGGAATTCCTATTTGCGGTGGCGGAGCGTGGTAATTACGATGCGGTCGTACCAAGATGGGAGAACGGAATGGTAGAGCCATTGCATGCAGTTTATAAAAGAGAGCCAACACTTGCGGCGGTAAAGGACTCGATAAAGAAGGGTGATGCGAGGGTGTTCAACCTTTTATTGCGACTTAAAAGCGTCAAGTTCCTTCCTATGAGCGAGATAAGGGGAATAGCCCCGGAGCTAAAGACCTTTCGAAACGTAAATACGCTGGAAGAGTTGGAAAAGTGCGGTGCGCATCACCGGTGAAACGGAAATATCAAGAGACGAGAGGCGTAAATTACACTGATTCCCACGAGAAGTCAGAGAACAGTGGTTAGAATTCTGTTTTCTATTCTTTGATCTCCGGTCTTGTGTCTATCTTGTTGTATATAAAGTATAACTGCCGTAATTCTATTTAAGACGCAGATTTACACTGATTTACGCGGATTTATTTAGGGTGAAGAACAAAGTTGATTTTTATCATCTGTGTTAATCTGTGTCAACAATTTATTTCCCTCGCTATACAATTCCGCCTCTTTAACGTTTCTTCTTGCACAATTGAGAGAGATAAACCTCAAAAGGCGTTCTCTTACAACTTTTTATCCGTACCTTACCCTCCTTTATCCCCTTCAATATCGCTTCCACCCGCGTCTTTGATTCGGGATTTTGTGCTATGCCAACCTCAACGTCAACCTCAACGTCCACCGTCGCAAGACCAACGCATTCCGCGGAATGCGCATCGCTCCCCGCAACGGCGGTAATATTATTACGAGCTGCCTTTCTCCTCGCCATTTCATTCGCAAAGCCGAAGAAATATCTGGAATTGTAAGTTTCTATCGCGTCTATGTCCAATTCGGGACGCACGCAAAGATTACCAATGCTATGGCGGAACGGATGGAAAGGATGCGGCACAATAATCACAACCGTGCCTCTATTCTCCTTCTCTTTCTCTCGCGCTATTCTTATCGTTTCTTCTGGTGACAAATCCTTTTCTACCCCGTCTTCGACACCAAGTACAATCAAATGACCCTCAGAAGTCGTTACTTCTACACCCGGGATAATTATCAAATTCCTATCGTTATCGGCTACGTATTTCCGCGCAGCGTAAGAGCCTTCCATCGTGTCGTGGTCGCATATCACGACGCCATCGAGCTTCTTCGCGATCGCACTTTCTATTATCTTCTCAACCGAATCACGTCCATCGTGCGAGTAATTCGTATGCACGTGCAGGTCAATAGTTAGGGTTCGAATTGGAGGCATCGTATCGTATCACCAATACAACCTATTCACGCCGTTGATTAATGCGTACACCGATGCGATGACGATGTCTTCGCTTACCCCGCTTGCGGTTATCGTCTTATCACCCCGGCTTATTCTTACTACGACGTTCACCAACGCGTCCGTTCCACCGGTGATGGCGTCAACGTGGTACTCTTCGAGCTGCAAATCGTCTATCTCCCTGCCCGCCATTGCCTTCCGTAAAGCGTTTATCGCCGCATCTACCGGCCCGATACCCACGCCTGCATCCACGACGTCCTCGCCATCTATCTCTAATCTTATTGATGCCGTTGGCTGAACGTTCTTACCAGATACCACAGATAAGTCAACAAGTTTTATCTTCTCCTCTCGTTCTATGCTCAGCACGTCCTCGACTATCGCTTGGAAATCCGAATCCGTGACTAATTTACCCTTGTCGCCGAGTTCCTTCACCTTTGCCAATATCTTCCTCATCTGGTCCTCATCGGCTGCGATGCTCATCTCCTCCAGCACACGTTTCACCGATGCCTTACCCGTATGCTTCCCGAACGCAAATCGTCTTGTCCTCCCTATTATCGCGGGATCCATTGGCTCGTATAAGCTCGTATCAGCCAACATTCCGTGAACGTGCATTCCCGATTCGTGCGTGAAGGCGTTATCGCCCATAAGCGGCTTGTTCGGAGCGATCGGCATCTTCGTCAAATTCCTGACGAATCGAGAAGTTTCGTACAATTTCTCTTTTGCAATCTTCGTCTTCACACCGTAAAGCAGTTCCAAAGCGGTTACCACCTCTTCCAAGGAAGCATTACCCGCTCTTTCTCCCAAACCGTTCACTGTGACGTGTACAATCCTTGCTCCCGCGGACACCGCAGCTATCGTATTCGCAGTGGCTAATCCGAAGTCGTTGTGGCAATGCACGGAAACCGGCGTGTTAAAAGTGCAAAGAGGCCGAAATATCTCCTTCGTTCGCTCCGGATACAGCACACCAACGGTATCGCAGAAACATAAACGGTCAGCAACCGTAGATAAATCGGAGAAGAAGGATTTCAAAAACGCCATATCTGCTCTGGAAGCATCCTCAGAACTGATCTCCACTTTTAAGCCATGCGCTTTAACGTATTCCGCTATCTCAATCGTCTTCGCTCTCAGCGTCTCCCGATCCATCTTCAGCTTCTTCTTTATATGCGCGTCCGAAACGGGAGCGACCAGATTAATCGCATCAACGTCACAGTTTAGTGCAGCGTCAATATCTCCCTTCAGTAGCCGGGCAAAGGAGCAAATCTCGGCTTTTAAACCTTCGTTCGCTATTGCCTTTATCGCTCTCTGCTCGCCTTCCGAAATGATAGCCGTGCCCGCCTCTATAACGTCAACGCCGAGTATATCAAGCTGCTTTGCAATCTGCAACTTCTGTTCCGGAGTCAATGACACCCCGGGGGTTTGCTCGCCATCACGAAGCGTGGTGTCCAGAACTTTTACCGCTTTTACTTCCTCCATTGGTTATCATTCCTTGATATTCTACTATGAGTGGTAGGCGTATTTATTATTCCTTCATCACTATTAATATTATTTTATAATTGTCCCCAATCCCCTCTGTCCCATTAACGCCTTTTTTATATTACCCGATGCCCCACTCAGAATCTCACATTCAATACCCCGCCTCGCAATCTCAATCAGCTCCTTGACCTTTGTTACCATCCCTCCGGTGACGTCAACGGAATATGATCCGTCCAGGTATGACTCGATACTGGTGAATTTCCCCACCTCGATCGTAGGAATAAATTCCGCGTTCTCATCCTTTTGCGGATCCGCGGTGTACACGCCGCCGACCAATCCAACAATCAGCACTCGTGAAGGCCGTATAAAGCGGCTCAAATAAGAGAAAATTTGTTCCGTTGATACTATTGTGCCGCCCCGTACCGTATCAAATATACAGTCACCGAAGACAACGGGAATTAGCCCATTTTCTATTGCAACTTCTATTGGTTTGGTAAAAAAATCCGCTATCCTACCATCCGAAGCTATACAGCATGCCGAAGGCTGGATTGAAATCGCGTCAATCGCATAATCCACCATCAAATCCACGAGAATCCTGTTTAAGGTTGATGCTGCATTTTGGCACAATGCAAAACCCCGTATGCTCGTATCATGGATAAACCCCTCTGCGGTTCTAAATGATTTGGCAACGGGATGCGGGAAAGACCCCCCACCATGTCCAATTACTAACTGCAAATGGCGATCGTTATCAATCGCTTCTTTTAGCTCTTTTACAATTCTTGTTATTGCCTGGTAGTTTATCGTATATGGTGCATTCTTCTCTGTAATAAGAGAGCCTCCGAGCTTGACAAATACCAGGTTTTCCCCTTTCTCAGTCATCTTCTTTCACACCTCCGAGCCAGGCTTTTTCCACCTTTCGATCAATGTATGCGGTATATTAAATTGGTCAAGGATCTTTGCGATAATAAAATCCACCAAATCGAGTACAGATGTAGGCTTGTGATAAAAAGCAGTCACCGGCGGTAGAATCGTTACACCGAGTCGCTTGAGCCGCAGCAAATTTTCAAGATGCGTTTCATGTAACGGGGTCTCCCTGGGAACGATGACGATCTTCCGATTTTCTTTCAACATCACGTCAAAACAGCGTAAAAGCAGATTATCTGAGATCCCATGCGCCATCTTCGCAACCGCATCCATCGTGCAGGGAAGTATCACCAGTCCGTCTCTTAACTGCGATCCGCTGGCGACGTCCGCAGCTATGTCCGAGATGTCCAAACATGCGGTTGCAAGACGCCCTAATTCGGCGCTCGTAAGCCCAAGCTCATTTTTTAGTATGTATTCCGCGGGTAATGTGATGATCAAATCAACCTCCACGCTCTTTTCCTTTAGTACCTCTAACAGTCGTTTTGCATAAATGGCGCCACTTGCCCCCGTTACCCCTACGACCAATCTCATTCTCTAATTTAAACCCCCACATAGTATAATAACCTCGATTTAAGAAGTTTCTTCGCGGTCTAACAGATAAGTTAATACTCCCTATTCCCTATAAAATCCGCAATGTTAATAAGAGAATCCTTTGCTTCCGTTCTGAAATCAGAGATTTTAATAGCCTGAACCGCCTTATCGGTCATCTCTGCAACTAATTTCTTTGAATAATCAAGTGAACCAGTTCTTTGCACAATAGCTCTAACGGTATCAATCTCCTCCACGGTAACACGCTCGTTACCCAACGCTTTTGTGAGAAGTTCTTTTTCGTCTTCCGTGCATCTTTCCAGGGCATGTAAGATCAATAATGTCTTTTTGCCTTCCCGAACGTCAGAGCCGACGGGTTTGCCCATTTTCTCTTCCGAGCCGAATAAGCCTAATATGTCATCCTGGATTTGGAATGCCAAACCTAAGGGGACGCCATAGGCACTCAGAATCTGCAAATCCGCTTCGTCCGCCCCCGCTAAGAGCGCGCCAATATGAAGCGGCCCCTCAATGGTGTAACTTGCAGTCTTAAGTTTATGGATCGTCAGAATATCATCCTCGCTAAAACTCCCTTTCCGCTCAGCGGTGATGTCTAAAATCTGGCCATAGCCCACTTTTTTTACTATTTCCGCATACGTCGCTAAAGCCCTCTTGACGTAATCGCTTTTAAACGACGATTTTGCCAATACCTCTTCGCCGTACGCCTCTAACAGATCACCCGCCACGATCGCAATATTCTCGCCAAATCTGCGCGCTTTATTCTTTCCAAATCGGCGTTCACACAGATTTTCATAGACGATATGAAAAGTCTTTTTGCCTCTCCGGAGTTCGTCTTCATCCATAATATCGTCATGAACTAAGAGAGAGCTCTGCATCAGTTCAAGAGAGATGGACGCCGCTATAATCGCTTCGAGATTGTGATCAGTCAAACATTTATAGCCGAGAATGCAGAAGATAGGTCTGAGTCTCTTCCCGCCTCGTAAGGTGTACTCTTTGGTGCCTATTACCACTTCCCGCGGGTAATTGGAGATCCTGGAGGCTTCCTCTACCTTCTTATCAAAGAATTCTTCTAACCGCTCATTTATCTGCGTTTGGTAATGAGCCAGGAGACTATTTACATCCGCCGATATCGTTCTCATCTCTTTATCATTTGCTTTTTGATATTCTTAAATCATAATTCTCTTTAAGACACAGATTAACACACAACTTTTTTACCTTCGGTAAAAACCTTGACTAAAATATTCCTGATGTTTTTCTTTTAGCACAGGTTTTCTTTTTGTAAAAAAGAAAAAGTGTTGTGTCAACAATTTGGGTTTTCTTGTGAAAGGAGCAAGTGTAACAGGAGCGCTTTCTGCGCATGAAGCCGATTCTCCGCTTGCTCAAAGATCACCGAATTCGCAGAATTCAGTACCGCCTCGGTCATTTCTTCACCGATGTGCACCGGCATGCAGTGCATTATTATCGCATCATCCTTTGCACGGTTCACTAAATCCGCATTGAGCTGATAGGGTTGTAAATCCTTCATTCGCTGCTCACGCTCTGCCTCGTCACCCATTGATACCCAGACGTCGGTATATAACACATCGGCATCAGCCGCAGCTTCTGCCGGATCTGCCGTAATGGCCACTTCGCAACCCATTTTCTTTGCTCGTTCTATTATCTCCGCGTTGGGCTCGTAGCCCTTCGGGCATGCTACACGGATGTTCATGCCGGTAAGCGCCGCACCGCCGATGAGCGAGTTGCAGACGTTATTCCCATCCCCAAACCACGCTACGGTAACGCCCTTAAGTTTCTGCTTGTACTCCCGTATCGTCTGCAGATCCGCCAGTATCTGGCAGGGATGCTCAAAATCGGTTAACCCGTTGATCACGGGGATCGAAGCATAGTGTGCAAACTCCTCTACCGTAGCATGACTGTATGCCCGAATCATCACCGCGTCAACGTACGAGGAAAGCACCATTGCCGTTTCTCGTATTCGCTCGCCTCGCCCTAACTGGAGTTCATTCCAATTCAAACTGAGCACGTGCCCGCCTAACTCTAACATCGCAACCTCAAATGAGACACGAGTGCGTGTGGACGGTTTCTCGAAAATCAGTGCTAAGGTCTTACCTGCACAATCGGTTCGCGCTTTTTCGCCTTCTTTTCGCTCTTTCTTCAACTCGGTCGCTTTTCCAAGGATCGCTTCTATCTCCGCAGACGAGAGGTCAAAGCTCGAGATGATGTCCATAATAAGGAATAAAGAGGAAAAGGTATAAATAAAAAGGTGGTTTGGGTTAAGATAACCAATGAAATATTCGGAAGCAAAACAAGGACGGACTTTTATCATCCGACTCGAAGACGGCGAGATTCTTCATGAAACGATAGAAGCATTCGCTCGTGAGCATTCAATCACTGCGGCGGCGGTCATAGCACTGGGCGGTGCAGACGCAGGAAGTAAACTGGTCGTTGGGCCTGAGCAAGGAAGGAGTACGCCCGTTATACCGATGGAGCATATTTTAGATGACGTTCATGAAATAGCAGGTGTCGGCACGATTTTCCCTGATAAAGATCATAATCCAATCTTGCACGTGCACATCGCCAGTGGTAGGGACAAATCCACAATCACCGGCTGTGTTCGCCGGGGTGTGAAGGTATGGCAGGTCATGGAGGTTGTACTTTTGAATTGATTGATACAAGTGCACGCCGTACTTTTGATACTCAAACAGGATTTGAACTATTGGAACCGTAATATCTACGGGAAACCGAACGAAAGAGGGAACACAAGAAAAACTAAATTGTTGACACAGATTAACACAGATTA
>JAUWPM010000070.1 GCA_030611585.1 Methanosarcinales archaeon
GCTTCTGTTATTTCCATGTCGCACTTACCGCAATTATGCGGTCCGCGGATATGCCCCGCACCCACGGGGTCAGACGTCACCACGACATTTTCGTTTCGTTTTTTTATCTCTTTTACTGTCTCGACAGCACTCCAGAGCCACGGTGGTCTATAATACCTTCTTTTCCATAAACCTTCTAAGCGCGTGTGTTTTTGTATATTGCAGAGGTTCAGGGAGATAATGGAACTGTAAGGAGCGACGAGTTCAGCGGATTTTATAATGTCTTCTATCGCCTTTTTCTCGGATACAAAGGGAGGTTTAAGCAAAAGATACGTCTTTACCGTTGCTTCGCATTCGTGCACGATTTTCGCTGCTGTTTTATAATCGGCGAATGAGAAACCCTTGTTTATGTATTTCGACCTGATAAAATCATCTGCGGTTTCTAACCCGATAGCAAACTCAAGATTCTCAACGCCTTTCAAATCCGCGATTTTATCCGCATTTACATATTCCGGTCTCGTCTCTACGATGAACTTTCTTATCCCCGCTCTTTTTCGTACCATCGCTGCCATCTCTCTTCTCGTCTCACTCGATATTTCGCGTTCGTCAAGGAAGCTGCCGGAGGTGAAGATCTTGAGTATGAACTCTTCTTCCGGGCTGGTTCTTAACGAGTGTTCCAATTGAGCCAGAACGTCCGCCTGTGTTACGTCTGCGGATTCTTGCCAGAAGCCGCACATCCGGCATTTACGCCACTGACAGCCTACGGTTCTCAATATGACCGTCAAGGTTTTTATCGCTTTTCGTTCTTCCGTGAAGTAATCGTAGTCTATCCATGAAGCTACCGGGTTCTCATTCTTTGATCTGTTCATGATTTCCGAAAATCCGCGTAAATCAGTGTTAATCCGTGTCTTAAATAGGAAGCAGTTTATAAATACTTTATGTACAATCAAAAATGAAATTCAAAGCGCTTGTTATAGACCTGGATGGCTCGGTGTATCATGGCGATAACCTTATTGAGAGAGCAGATGAAGCACTAAACTCTCTTAGTAAAAAGTATGATCTACTTTATCTCACCAATAACTCGACACGGTCAAGAGCGGAGTTTGCACGTAAATTAGCGAATTTCGGCATTTCTTGTACTAAACACCAGCTTATAACCTCTGGATATGCTGCCGCTCAATACATTCAAGAGCACTACGCAAGTAGCAAAATCTACGTAATCGGAGAACAAGGTTTGAAAGACGAACTCACCGAACACGATATAACAATTTCTGAGGATGATTGCGATTGTGTACTTGTCGGTCTTGACACAGAGTTCACTTATAAAAGGATGACCAAAGCATTAAACTACATATTAAAGGGTGCCGTTTTCATTGCAACAAATAACGATCCATTTTTAATCACGAGTGTGGGAGTGAAGCCTGGAGCTGGCTCATTAGTCTCTGCAATTGAAACCGCTTGCGGTAAAAAGGCGATCGTTACCGGTAAACCCAGTACGTTTATCTCCGATCTTATAATAAAGAAATTGGAAGTGAAGCCGCACGAAATACTCGTTGTGGGCGATAATCTTCAGACCGATATTCTCATGGGGATTAAAGGCGGAATGAGAACTGCCTTAGTTTTAACCGGCGCTTCAATAATGAGCGATATTGAAAAATTACAAATTCACCCTGACTTTATCTTTAAATCAATAACTCAAATTCCTCTTAAGATATGAACACCAGAAAACAAGAAGATAGTAAGAACCAAAGAACGATTGTAAACTCTTTTTATAGAGCAATCAAAAGCTTTGGGACGACGCTCCCTATGTTGCTCGGCGTTATCTTGCTCTTGGGTCTTTTCCGCGTGTTTGTAACAAGCGAGATGATCTCTTCGGTTTTTACCGGCGAATTGTTACGCGATACGGTAATTGGATCACTCATTGGCAGTATCTCGGCTGGTAATTCCATAGTCAGCTACATAATCGGAGGCGAACTTCTAAAAGAGCAGGTGAGTCTCTTCGCGGTAACGGCGTTCATTGTGGCGTGGGTTACCGTTGGTGTTCTTCAATTCCCGGCAGAAGCCGCGATACTTGGAAAACGATTTGCCACCGCTCGAAATATACTCGGTTTCATCCTCGCTATCGTAGTTTCAATAGCTACGGTTACGACGGTAACGTTAATGGCGATCCCATGAAAGAAAAGAGAGACACAAAGAAGGAAGTAAAGAAAAAAGGGGAAGGTGATAGCTACTACTATGGGGTGTACTTCTTATGGGTATAGTGAATTATTTCGTCAACCCCAAAACGGTGTCGAAGTACGTTGGTAAAGGCTCTGGAATCAAAGGCTGGTTCTTAGCCGTATCTACCGGGATGCTGAGTCACGGCCCTATTTATATCTGGTATCCGTTATTGAAAGATCTTCGGGATCAAGGGATGCGCAGCGGCTTAGTTGCCGTTTTCCTGTATAATCGAGCGATAAAAATCCCGCTACTGCCGTTGATGGTTTATTACTTCGGGACGGTGTTTGTGGTCGTGCTGCTCATTCACATGGTTATCGCTTCTGTTGTCGAGGGTAAAGTCATTGAAATGATAGAACGATGAACTTTTCAAGACTTTAGTTAGTCTACTTCAACGGTAAAAGAGCAGCACCTATCTCCATTTGCGATACAGCTCTTTTGCTCGACACGTGCATTGAGCAAACTACTGATGAAGCTCCGATTAAACTCACACATGATCTCGCCGAACTCCATTGCGATCTCATAAACGAGACAATTGTATTCTTTTATTAATCTGTGACCATCCTCTCTCTCCATCTCTGCGAATCCCCCCAGTTCGCTCAATATTTCCACGACCGACTCCACATCTCCGTCGTTCCTCATTCTTCCTTTGTAATGCGATGCCTGCTCCGCACCCAATCGTCCCATCAACGCTCTCACCGCTTCTGGCCCTTCCCTATCTATTATATCCTTAATAATCCACTTAAAAAAGTCGGAATAAGCCTTAGGGAATAGTTTTTCAGCTTTTTCGGTGAGCAAATAAAAGACTTTCGGTCTCCCCAATTTCTCCTTCACAGATGTTCTTGCTATCAGACCATCCCGCTCCAAAATAGACAGATGCTGCCTCGTTGCAGTGGGTGAAATTCCCAATTGTGAACACAATTCGTCAACAGAAGAATTCTTCCACTTCAAAGTGTCGAGAATATCAGATCTCGGATCTGCCACATGCATGATTAGGTAAAAAGCGGAGGGGTATATAAATTTTTCCATTTTAAACAATTAAAAAGTTTTTATAGTTATAAAAGTAAAAACATAATGTAGTATAAATACTACAAAAAGTTTAGGAGGTGAAAAAAATGAAAAGCGGAAGAAGAAGAAGAAATTTTTGGATGGTTTTGCTATTCGCAATTCTGTTTATGGCGTGCGTAAGTGTCGGATGCGTAAGTGGAGCGACACCGCCTGAAGAGGCATGGAACATGACCTTCGGCGGTCCTGACCGTGATGTGGCACGGTCTGTTCAGCAAACTGCAGATGGTGGCTATATCCTCGCAGGAGGCACGTACTCCTTCGAAACTGGTAGGAGCGATGCACGGATTGTAAAAACCGATTCAGTAGGAAACGAGCTATGGAACAAAACCTTTGGCGGTGCCAACCATGATTGGGCAATTTCAGTCCAGCAGACGGTAGACGGCGGCTATATTTTCGCAGGAGGAACGGACTCCTACGGTGCGGGTAGGAGTGATGCGTGGTTGATAAAAACCGATTCTGTGGGAAACGAGCTATGGAACAAAACCTTTGGTGGAACTGGTGGAGATTGGGCAATTTCAATTCAGCATACTACGGACGGGGGGTACATCCTCGCAGGCTATACGCGGTCATACGGTGCGGGTAGTAGTGATATGTGGTTGTTGAAGATCGATTCCAAGGGTAGAGAGCAATGGAACAATACCTTCGGTGGTGCTGGTAGTGACGTAGCATTCTCTGTTCAGCATACCACGGACGGCGGCTACATCATTGCAGGCTATACGCGGTCGTATGTTGCGGGTTATGGCAGTGATATGTGGCTGGTGAAGACCGATCCCAAGGGCAGAGAGCAATGGAACAAGACCTTCGGAGGTGCGGGCTTGGATGGAGCAAGTTATGTCCAGCAGACTACAGACGGTGGCTACATCATTGCAGGAGATCTGGAGCCGTACGGTGTTAATAGTAAGCCGGATGCCTGGCTGGTAAAAACCGATTCTGCGGGAAACGAACAATGGAACATGACCTTTGGATCTCCTGATTGGGATCGTGCAAGTTCTGCACAGCAGACAGCAGATGGAGGGTACATAGTAGCGGGAGAGACGGAGTCGTACGTTGTTGATACTGCTGATGCTTGGCTATTGAAAACCGATTCTGCGGGGAACGAACAATGGAACAAGACCTTTGGCGGTACGGGCTTGGACGGAGTAAATGCAGTCCAGCAGACAGCAGATGGCGGCTACATCCTTGCAGGAAGCACGGAATCGTACGATGCTAGTGATCGTGACTTTTGGTTGGTAAAGGTAAAGGAAGAGCTAAAAGAATCTCCAGTAGAGCTAGCAAAACCACCTATTGAACCGACAGCACCCATATCAGCAGCATCTCTAATTGAACTAAAGGCATCTCCGGTTGAATCAAGAGAAAACCAAACCCAAATCCCAGGATTTAAAATCATGGGGGTGCTACTCGGTTTGATAATGAGTGCCGTTCTCGTGACGTTGAGAAAAAAGAATGAAAAATAGACTAATAAGGGGATAAAAGATCCCCTTTTCTTTTTTATATGTTTATAAAAGCGCTTTAGGATACCTTCGTGTCTGCAAATTAAAATTAGAGGGTCTTACAGGACAGAAACAGTCTATCTCAGCCTGTTCTGGGTCGGATTGTCGTTTAACTTTTCTTCACAAACAAACGAGTGCCTACTAAACCATGTCCACCGCCACTATCCGATTACCAGCCTTGACCTTCATCAATCGCACGCCCTGCGTGTTTCTTCCCTGTACGGGGATGTTTCGCACCGTGATCTTCGTCACCATATTGTCAGAAGTAGCAATCATCAACTCATCGTCGTTCTGTACCTGCTTGATGCACACTACGTTTCCGTTTCGTTCTGCGCCGCGAATGCTAATCACGCCTTTGCCACCCCTGTGCGTCTCCCGGTAAGCATCCAGCCGCGTTCTCTTACCGTAGCCATTCTCCGTGATCGTGACGAGTCGTGACGAACTCAAACTCAAATCAACCGCGTTAATACTCGCGATCTCATCGCCCTTGTCCAATCGCATCCCCCGTACGCCTGATGCGTATCTGCCCATCTCCCGCAATTCCGCCTCCTGAAACAAAATCGCCTTGCCGTTCTTCGAGCTGAGGATTATTCCCATCTGCTCGCCACCTTTTATCAGCGTTATGTCGGTTAACGCATCGTCCTTGCCACGGTCAACCCGAACGGCGACGATTCCATTGACACGTATAGCCCTCAGATTCTTGAGTGCGCTTCTCTTCACCACGCCTCGTCTGGTAGCGAAGACGATAAAGGCGCTTTCTATGGTCTCGTCCACGGTTTCAGGTACAGCAAGAGCAGCCGCGAATTTCTCGTTCTCTTCTATCGCTGCGCCCACTCCAGGCAGGTTCACCAGTGGTTTACCCTTCGCGTGTCGGCTCGTTGACAGGATTTCGTAGGTCTTCGTCTGGTACGCTTTGCCGTATTCGGTAAACAGAATCAGACGTTCACGCGTGGATGCACGAATGAAATTAAAGATGACGTCGTCATCCTTACGGTCTATCACGGATATTCCCTTACCACCTCGCAGTTGCTGTTTGAAAATATCTGCTGGTAATCGCTTAACGTAATCGCGCTCCGTGAAGAATAGGATTACTTCCTTATCTTCGATAAAATCACGATCGCTTAACGCCACCATCTCCTCTATATCCGTCCGTCTCGAATCGCCGTACTTATCCTTCAGCTCTATCAGTTCCTCTTTAATGATGCCGAATATTCGAGCTTCGCTTGCCAATACCTCCTTCAGCCACGCTATTTTTCGCTCCAGCTCCGCCCGTTCGGTTTCTATCTTGTCACGTTCTAAGGCACTCAATCGCGAGAGCCGCATATCCAATATCTCTTTCGCTTGCGCCTCGCTCAACTCAAATTGCTCGATCAGCGCGGCTTGCGCAGCTTTGCTATCGCTCGACGCTTTTATTAGCTTTATCACCTCGTCAATATGCGAAATCGCGATGATCAAGCCTTCTAAAATGTGTATCCGTTTCTCCGCACGCTCCAATTCGTAGTGCAGCCTGCGGATTGTTACCTCTTTACGATGCTTTATGTAGCATTCGATGAGCTCCTTGAGCGTTAATACGCGCGGTTCGCCGTCCACGAGTGCGAGATTGATCACACCAAACGTAGTTTCCAATTGCGTGTGCTTATAAAGCCGGTTTAAAATGATGAGGGCATTAGCGCCCGTTTTCAACATTATGACAATCCGCATACCTTTGCGGTCGGATTCGTCTCGCAGCCCCGTAATGCTGTCTACCTTATATCTCCGGACGAACTCTGCGATCTCCTCTACCAGTTTGCTCTTGTTTACCTGGTAAGGAATTTCCTTTATGATTATGCTCTCTCGTTTACTTTTGGCCTGTTGCTCGAACTCTGCCTTTGCTCGCAGCTTTATGCTGCCTCTACCGGTCTCATACGCCCGTTTTATGCCTTCGTAGCCAGAAATGATCCCGCCGGTGGGGAAATCAGGAGCTTGTATTATCTCCATCAACTCGCCAATACTCACTTCTGGCTCGTCTATTACTCTTATTATGCCGTCAACCACTTCTGCTAAGTTGTGTGGCGGCATGTTCGTAGCCATACCAACCGCAATACCGGAAGAGCCGTTTATCAGCAGGTTAGGTAACTTTGCGGGTAATATCTGCGGCTCTTTCATTGTGTTATCGAAATTGGGAGTCCAGGCGACGGTATCCTTATCAAGGTCAAGCAGCAGCTCATCCGCTATCTTCGACAGCCTCGCTTCGGTATATCGCATTGCAGCCGCGGAATCACCGTCTACGCTGCCGAAATTACCCTGACCATCAACCAGCGGGTAGCGGTAAGAGAAACCCTGCGCCATTCTCACCATTGTGTCGTAAATGGCAACGTCACCGTGAGGATGGTATTTACCCATGACGTCGCCGACGATCCTCGCGGATTTCTTGTGCGATCTGCTATGTGCGACGCCAAGCTCATGCATGCCGTATAATATACGACGATGCACGGGTTTCAGACCGTCACGAGCGTCAGGAAGAGCCCTTCCTACAATCACGCTCATTGCGTAGTCTATATACGAGCGCTTCATCTCGTCCTCAACGCTGACATCTATGATTCGCTCACGTTCTTCAGCCGGCTCCTCGCTTAATTCACGCTCGTTTTCGTTCATAGTTTCATATCCAGGAATTAGAATTGTATATTATGGAGTTGAACGTAATAAAATGTGTTTTTCATCATTAAAGTTATTTCGGAAAAATGCGTTCGTTCGTTGCTGTCTGTTTTGATTTGATGGAATGGCGGATAAACAAGAACGGAGAACAGGGCGTTAGAGACGAAAACCGCAGCCGGTAAACTTTTATATTGGATAAGGGCGATAGTATTTATTGGATATAAGTGATTTGATGCGGAGGCTAAAAAATGGCAAAAACGATAGGTATAGATGTGGGAACGAGCAATTCGGCTGCGGCTGCATTGATAGGCGGCAAGGCTACGATTATACCAAGTGCTGAAGGGACGAGTCTTGGCGGTAAGGCTTTCCCTTCCTATGTGGCGTTTACTAAGGACGGCCAGAGGCTGGTTGGCGAACCTGCGAAGAGACAGGTGGTGTCCAATCCGGAAGGCACGATTACGGCAATTAAACGGAAGATGGGAACCGATTACAGGGTGAAGGTTCACGGCAAGGAGTACACGCCGCAGCAGATAACGGCATTCATACTTCAGAAGATAAAAGCAGACGCAGAAGCGTTTTTGGGTGATAAAGTTGACAAGGCGGTCTTGACAGTGCCGGCATACTTCAATGATAATCAGCGGACTGCAACGAAGGATGCAGGTGCGATTGCGGGCTTAGAAGTAGTAAGAATAATAAACGAGCCGACTGCCGCGGCACTTGCTTATGGGATTGATAAAACGGAGAAAGAGCAGAAGATACTGGTGTTCGATTTCGGCGGTGGCACGCTGGACGTAACGATAATGGAGTTCAGCGAGGGCGTATTCGAGGTTATATCTACGAGTGGGGACACGCAACTGGGCGGCACGGACATGGATACGGCAATCGTGGATTACGTAGCTGAGCAGTTCAAGAAGGAATCGGGCATAGACGTGCGGAACGACAGGATGGCGTCGCAACGGTTACGGGAAGCGAGTGAGAAAGCGAAGATCGAGCTGTCCAACGTGCTTGAGACAGATATAAATCTGCCGTTCATTACTGCTGATGCCTCGGGCCCGAAGCATCTCGTGATAAAGCTAACGAGGGCGAAACTGGAGGAACTCGTGCGACCAATCGTAGAGAGATGTAAAGGCTCGGTAGAGCAGGCAATAAAGGATGCGAAACTCACTCCGGAGGACGTTAGTAGGATCGTATTCGTTGGCGGACCGACGCGAATGCCGATCGTCCGGAAGTTCGTCGAGGATTACGCGGGTGCGCAGGGGGAGCGCGGCGTGGATCCGATGGAATGCGTGGCAATGGG
>JAUWPM010000088.1 GCA_030611585.1 Methanosarcinales archaeon
GCAAGCGATGCGAAATGCCACGGTAACCACCATCGCGCCAACGGGAACGATAAGTATAATTGCGGGCTGTTCCAGCGGTATTGAGCCTTTATTCGCAGTTGCATTTGTACGAAACGTGATGGGCGGCATGCTGGAGATAAACAGGCTGTTTGAAGCGATAGCGAAGGACCGGGGGTTTTACCGCAATGATTTGATACGAGAGATTGCGAAACGTGGCTCGATACAGGATATTGGTGGCATTCCGGAGGATATAAAACGGATATTTGTTACCGCACTGGACATCTCGCCGGAATGGCACGTACGAATGCAAGCAGCGTTTCAGAACCACACGGACAATGCAGTCTCAAAGACGGTGAATCTCCCCCCGGATGCAACACGGGAAGACGTAAAGAACGTGTTTCTGTTAGCGTATAAACTCAAGTGCAAGGGTATTACGGTTTACAGATACGGTTGTAAGGCGGACATTCTGTCCCTGGATGTTCCAAAGCTCCTGCTTGAAGAGTACGTCTGCGCGGATTCGGAATATACGGGCGAGTGCAGGATTTGCTCCGTATAAATCACGAGATTTTTATATGTAATTAATCCATTCTGCATAAAATACCACATAATTAGAAGTTAACATGGCGCTAAAATATAGAATAGAAGGACAGAAGTGAGACAGAGATGAACGGGAAGGGATTGCTAAAGGACATAAGAGTAATTGCAGTAGTAATACTCGTTTTAGCGGCTTTGGTTGCCATTTATGTTTACCCGACACCGGCTCCAGATGCGGGTGTAAACGGCAATTTGAGATACGGTCTGGACTTAGTAGGGGGATCGTGGCTGCAGTTACGATTAGAAGGCACGGTAGTCGGGATAGACGCACCGGTGAGCGAGTCTGAAGTCGTCAACTTCCTTGAGGAGGAGTTGAATGCCGACGTAGTTTATTACAGGGGTGAGGATGTAGCGGTATATGAGATAAGGAAGATTATTTCGAAATCTGATTTATCGGACGTTTTGCAGAAGATTGACGGTAGTATAGCGAAGAAACCGGATGGAACGGATTTTTTTGAAGAGGGCGTAACGAAAGAGACGCGAGATGAAACGCGCCGAATAATAGAGATAAAGCTCAATTTGCTTGGATTAGCGGATACGAACATAAGAACCGTTGGAAACAATTTCATTCTCGTTGATCTTGCGGGTGTGGACATCGGGACGGCGAAACGGATTGTCGGCGAGCCGGGGAAGTTCGAGATAAGAATTCAGACGAATGGCATCGGCGGAGAGGTAGAGAAAGGGCAGAGATTAGAAGAGATTGAGAATATCACTGCGCACGTCGTTTACGGCAGCGAGGGAATAGACAGCAAGAGTGTCGGAGCAGTGCCCGTGAGAAGAGATGAGAATTCGCCGTGGGGCGCGGCTTTTACGTTGCAAGAGGCAGGAGCAGTGGCATTAAGAGATGCAGCGTTGAAATACGGTGCAACGGACAATCCAACAGATCACGAACTCACAATGCTGCTTGACGAGGTGGTAATCTACAGTGCGCCGCTATCTCCGGAACTGGCGCAAGACTTAAAGGAGAAGCCTGCTTATGGACTGCGTGCGGAAACGGGTTTAGAGAAAGAGGGCTTTGAACGAGCCAAAGAGCTCATCATTCATTTAAAGGCGGGCGTGTTACCCGTGAATGTGGAGATAATAGGTTCCGGTGAAATTCCCGCGTACTTAGGTGCGAAATTCAAGGAGGGATCAGCAATTGCAGGATTGCTTGCTCTTCTTTCCGTTACCCTTGTCGTCTTCTTGCGATATCGTGAGAAGACGATAGTATTGCCGATGTTCTTCACGCTTTTGAGTGAGGTAATCGCGATATTGGGATTTGCAGCGGTGATACACTGGCAGTTGGATTTGCCAAGCATTGCGGGGATAATCGCGGTGATAGGCACGGGCGTGGACCAATTGGTAATAATAACCGACGAAGTAATCTCCGGTGGTCGTTCATCCACGAGGATGTACCATAAACGAATATCGTTCGCATTTGGCATTATATTCGTGTCTGCGACGACTACCATCGTGGCGATGCTCGCGCTTGCTTTGATGGCACTCGGCACATTGCAGGGTTTTGCGATTGTAACCATCGTTGGACTTTTGATAGGCATTTTTATTACGCGACCGGCTTATGGGAGGATGATAGAAGAGATACTATGACCTCCTTACAATTTAAAATCCTAAGTCGGTTGCATAGAGCGTACTACGGAGATACGAATTCCGTTCGCCAAAGTTTTTCTCGTTTTGTATAAAGTATAGCTTCCTTCTGTTTAAGACACAGATTTACACGGATTTACGCAGATTTATTTTAGTTTAACCGTGTTGATTATTATCATCTGTGTTAATTAAGCCCTTTCAGGGCTTGCGGGTAAGCCCCTCCTGGGCTTGCGGGGGCACGGGCGGAGCCCGTGATGGGCAGAGCCCACAAGCGTTAATCTGTGTCTTTTTATCTGCTTCTCTCCGCTCTGCCGTTCGCAATCCTAAAGCAACGATTATATCTTTTTACCTGCTTCAGGTCCGGGTTTTATGTTGTATGCCTCGGTTACTTTGACTTCAACAACGCCTCGTGGAGCGCTCTCAGGTTTCTTTGATTGCATGAATTTCTTACCCGCATCGTAAATCGAGCCTTCGGCGTGATAGGTTCCTATCCCTTTGATTTTGTACGCTTCATTCGTTTTGGGATCCCAGAACGAGATACAAACGTTCGCGTTCTCCATAACGTCCTGTTTGCTCATTTTCATGTAATTGTCAAGGAGCAGCACCGTTTCGTCGTTCAGAATCGTCTTCCACGCTATCGGGACGACGTTGGGCTTTCCTCCTTTGTCCGCGGTTCCAAATGCCACTATACTCTGGGCTTCAAATAACTTCTTCACCTCTTCCGGTAGTTTCATTTCAAACACCACTTCTAAGCTTGATCTTAACACTTAAAAAACTTTCTCTTTTTGCGTGGCAAACAGTTCGCTAAAGGGGAAAGTTTATATGTGTTGAAGCTGCAAAGATAACGCGGGAGTATAGATGGCTTTTGCTTGATAGAGGATAAATAAATGGCAAAAACGATCTTGAACAGATCGAGCCGGGATTGAAGTTGTATCGGAACGGGAAAGAATTGAAGGCATATAAAGTCAATTTTAGCTTTGAAGATGTTGGTATCAAACCCCCAAAAATCACCGCTTCTGCTTCTTCTTCCTAAACAGCGATGGTAACGGGATGACGTAAGTGCCGTCCTCCTTCAGCCTCATTACGATCTCTTTTCGCTCTAACAATTTGTCCAGATTGAGTTCGTAGACGCCGGGACTCAAAATCCGCAAGCTTTCTATCTTCTCGCCCTCTAACGGCTCTCGTTCGTCTATCTTTATCCGATCCACCAACTCCGCTGCGCTTATGTCCTCTCCGTCCTTCAAATACAGGAAAAGCTTGCCTCCACACTCGGGACAGCCTTTCAACATCTCTTTCGTTATCCTTTCAAATTTCTTCCCGCATTTCAAACACTTATGCATCTTTCTTTTGATATTTGTGTAGCTCTTTTACCGTATTTAAAGTATAGCTTCCTTCTATTTAAGACACAGATTAACACTGATTTACACGACACTTTTTCTTTTTTACAAAAAGAAAACCTGTGCTAAAAGAAAAACAAATAATTTTTTCTTTCTTAGCACAGGTTCTTTCTTTGGAAAAGAAAGAAAGTGTTGGGTCAATCTTGTGTAATCTTGTGGTTTCAGACCGCCGAAACGACCGCGCTTATCAAATCCTTATCCTGCTTTATCGTGTGCATCACCTTCGCAGGCCCGATCACGGTGAGCCGCGTCTTTTTCCTCAGATTTAAAAAACTCCGCTTTGCCGGATAGCCACTTATCTCTATCCCCGGGAAATCGTCGTCCACTTCGGTCATGGTGAGTTCTATGAGTTTCATCTGCTCCTCTGACGACAGCCCGCCCTCTAATATCACGATATTCCCCGACTTCACTCCGTCCAGTATAAACCTCAACTTCTCCATCGAACTCATCGAATTTATTTTGTCCTCAGATATCAGATCTATCTTTATTTCCATCGTTCACCTGAACCTCCTCGCCATCTCCTTATACAACTCATCCATATTCTCCCCTTTCAATGCCGATATGGGTATGACCGGGTGCTGAGGAAACGCATCTACTATCCTCTGCGGCGCTGCCTCCGGGAGGTCCATCTTATTCGCCACGACAATCATGGGGATGCTACGTGCTTCTAAATTACCGATGATCACTATGTTCGTCTGCGTATACGGGTCCTCGGTCGCATCCATCAAGAGCAGAACGCCGTCAATATCGTCAAGCCATTTTATCGCTTCTATAACGCCTTCCGTCGCCTCTTTCGCACGCTTTTTCGCTTCCTGCTCTTCCAACCCGAAAGCCATAAAATCGTGAAAATCTATCTTCGTCGCTAATCCCGGCGTATCAACGATATCAAGCTTCAATTTCGCTTTCCCTTCTCGCTGCTTTGACTTTGAATCCGAAGTTGACGTTGACGTTGACATTGAGTCCGGGTTCGTGGTCGCGTTAAGATGAGGATTCTGCACGGACTTCGATTTCAAGTCTATAAGTATTCCCTTCCTCCGGACTGCGCGTCGTGTCTCGTGGGGGACCTCCGTGGATACCCCCATATCCTCGTTCTCATCCACAAACGTATGGATTATTCTATTTGCCAATGTCGTCTTCCCAGCATTCGGCGGTCCGTAAATGCCGATCTTCGCCGTTACCTTCCTGAAAAACAAAACTCTTAACAGCCGTGATAAAATGCCTTTCCTCCACCTATTCAACTTCATCCCTTCTCCCATCCTTCTTTTCTATACCCTGCCATACCATAATACTTTTTACTCGAAGATGCGCGTAAACTTAATATTACTCTATCCCTTTGTTCTTCATAATGCTTATATTCCATTTAAATATTTCGCAGGATTGGGGTGGTAAACAATCCGAGGAAATGTACGGCGGGAAAGGTCGTTGCACAGGAGAAAAAGTTGAATAAACCAGGAGAACCGGAAGAAGTAATACGCGTACGCATTCCACAGAAAAGGAGGCGGGAAGTGCTGGGAATTGTAGATAAGATGTTAGGCGGGCGAAGAGTAATCGTGCAGTGCTTGGACGGGGTTGAACGGATGGGGCGGATCCCTGGTAGATTAAAGCGGAGGCAATGGGTTGCCGTTGGTGACGTGGTAATAGTCGTCCCCTGGGACTTTCAGGATAGTAAGGGCGAGGTTATCTACCGATATAAGCGGCCACAAGTAGAATGGCTGAGAAAGAAGGGCTATTTGAAATAGAGAAGTGGGTGAGCGACCGGCAATTACCCAAAGGCAAACGCAGGAAAAAGGATTTCCGTGATCGCAAAACCGAGCAATACGTCTTCGACATCCCTACGTTGGAAACGCTGTATAAGTTCTCAAATAAGGGGATAATAACGGCGTTAGGGGGTCCTATAAGCAGTGGTAAGGAGTCCGTCATATTCCATGCGTTAGGCGCGGAAGAGGAGGAGCTGGCGATAAAGATGTATAAAATAGACACCGCCAACTTCAACGCCATGCTTGACTATATTATCGGCGATCCGCGGTTTAAAAACATAAAGAAAGATCACCGAAGCATTATATTTGCATGGGCGCGTAAGGAGTACAAGAATCTCAAACGGGCTTTTGACGCCGGTGTTCGGGTTCCCAAGCCGCTCGTATGCGATAAAAACGTGTTGATAATGGAGTTTATAGGAAAAGACGGGATAGCAGCACCGCGATTGAGAGACCTTCCCGCAGACATTCTCACTGAAGATTTTGAACTCGAAGAACTCTTCCTGAGTATCATTTCATCTGTAAAAACTCTTTATGAGAAGGGAAAGATGGTGCACGCAGATCTCAGTGAGTACAATATCGTGATGAAAGGCTACGCAGAGCGAGAATGTGAAACAACTGCAAACACAGGTGCAGAAATTGAAATAGAGCCGGTAATAATAGATATGGGGCAAGCTCTGCTTTTACACCATCCTCATGCCGATGCGTTTCTCCGGCGGGACGTGAGGAACATCGTTACCTACTTCAACAAGCTGGGTCTAAATCATTCAGAAGCGGAAATAATGCGAATGGTAAAGTGAAGGGCTGAGAGAGCTACACATCCAACCATGACGGATTGACAAAAGTCGCGAAGCAAAGTTTAAAATACGAAGAATGTGTTATAATCAACCTGATGCGCCACACATGAGCCTCCGCTCATACTCGTTTGGAGAAAAGCCATTTAATCCTTGATGCGGAGCATCATTGTACTCTACGATAACATCGTCCAAAATCATTATTAATTCCTCTGCATCGCT
>JAUWPM010000057.1 GCA_030611585.1 Methanosarcinales archaeon
TATCATGAATCCGAGCGCTAAACCGCCTGAAAGCATGGAAATGCCGAAACCGAGATAATAGACGAGGAATACAAGCCCGAACAAGCCTATCACTATTGATGGTATCCCTGCAAGACATTCTACAAAAAACCGCACACTTCCGGTTATTACATTGTCAGGTGCATATTCCGCGAGATATATCGCAGATGCAACTCCTAAAGGGACGGCAAAAAGCAAACAGACTGCAACCAAACACAAAGTCCCTATTATCTGCGGGAATATCCCCCCGTATTCAAACCGATACGGTGATCCGAGCAAGAACTCAAGATTTATCGCCCCTATCCCGTTAATAAATACGTAACCAACCACGACTAACAATACCACTACGGATATAAGAGCAGATACACACAAACCGGTTTTTATGAGCTTCTCAGTTACTTTCATCGTGTTTATTTTTTTCATCTTCTACCACTCATTCCTCTTCGTATAATCGTGGTGGTGATCACATTGAGAATCGCTACAACGATAAACAGCACAAAGCCAAGGGCAAACAGCGCGTGCTGATGCATTGAACCCCATGCAACGTACGAATGCTCGATCACGATCGTGGATGTGAGCACCCGCACGGGCTCTAACACTGAAGAAGGAATCCAGGGTATGTTCGGATTGCCGATGACCATTAAAACCGCCATCGTCTCTCCGATCGCGTTTCCCATGCCCAGAACCATGGATGCTAATATCCCGGAACGAGCATTTGGCAATATTACTCTCTTCACCGTCTCCCAGTGTGTAGCGCCAAGAGCAAGCGATGCTTCCTTATACGCTTTGGGCACCGCGCGAATGGAATCTTCAGATATGCTGATGACGTGAGGCAAGGTCATTATCGCAAGAATTATCCAACCCGCCAATATGCATTCCCCGTAGCCGCCAATCGAATCTCTTATAAATACTACGAGTACCATCAGTCCAAAAAAGCCAAGCACGATTGAGGGAATCCCGACCAGCATCTCCACGCTGGGTTTAATGACGTTTCGCAGCCATTCAGGAGAAAATTCAGCTAAATAAACCGCGGCAGGTATGCCTATGGAAGCTGCGATTGTCAACGCGCCGATTCCTACAATAAAGGTGCTTACAACCGTCGGTATTATCCCAAATTGACCATGTTTAGGACACCAGGTCATTCCAAAGAAGAAGTCGGTTCCCAGCGCTAAGGCAGGCAAGCCCTCCTTCAAGATGAATGCGATAATAAAAAATACGATGAGAGTGGAAGAGAGCGCGCAGATAAAGAGGAGTCGCTCTATTATCTTCTCCGCCGTTCCCACTTCCATTCTCACAATTTTTAAGGTTCGAACATGCTCTAAAACGCTCATACCGCCGGTTATCCCCTTCGTTTCTCTAACACCAGTTCCTGCCCTCCTCTTGAATACATCCGGTATATCTTGACTGTTCCCTTCTCCTCTTCGTCTATTTCGATCAGGTTGAACGATTGCGGGATATTCCATTTCACGCGGTTCGTGCACGCAGTTCCGGCATTTGCTATTACCATTCCATCCAAGTTCCATATCCACGGCACGTGTTTATGACCGCACAGTACGAGGTCAACCCCGCATCTTATGAGCAACTCGAGAACGTCACCCGCATCTATGGGTATTTGTCTTTCTCGCCCTGTTTTAGGCACGGGAATTAAATGGTGGTGGAGAGCGACCACCTTAAACCCATCAGTCTCAAGGCAGTGCTCTATCCACCTGTATTTCTCTCTGCCCACGTGTCCATCATCCAAGTCCGGTTGTGTCGAATCCACGCCAACAATTGTTATTCCCTCGTATCGCTCCACTTTCGACCTGGGACCGAAAATCTCCTCAAAACAAAGGTCGCCTACATTCCTCGCATCATGGTTCCCGGGTATCACTACCTTTATCTTGCATTTTATCCTTTCAATATAGCTTTCCGCGCGCTTAAATTCGAAGGGATAACCGTTTTCTGTCAAATCACCAGTAACAACCACGATCTCCGGCTCTATCTCGTTTATCTCTTCTATCACTTTCTCAGCCAAATCCGGCAGGAAATGCGGTTCCACTGTATGAATGTCTGAGATATGCGCTATTTTCATTTTTCCGCATCACTTCACTTCCGTTTCCTGAGCACCGCATACGCTATCGCTAACAAGCCTGCAATTGCAAATACCGCTTCGAATCCCGGCTCTTCCGGCGCGGGTGTTGCTGTTGCTGCGGGCGTTGCAGTTGGCGCTGGTGTTGATGTGGTTGCCCCGCTGGTGGTTACTTTTAGGTACCCCATGTCTTCGACCACTTGCTGACCTTCACTGCTCAACGCGAAATCAATGAACGCCCGTTCGAGTTCGCTTGGCTCTCCTTTCGTTATTAGATACAAACTCCTCTGGATTGGGTAGTCCCCTAAGAGCACGTTCGCGACCGTTGCCTCCACGCCGCCTATCTCAACCGCTTTGACAGAGGAGTCAACGTAGCCGAGAGAGAGGTACCCGATGCTCTTTGCATCGCTGCTGACCGTGGCGCGAACCTCGCCGTTTGACGACTTCACCGAGGCTGCTCCAGCTATTTCTCGCTCAAAAGGTTTCATCACGTACTTCTCGAATACTTCTCGCGTGCCCGAACCTTCTTCACGTGTGATCACGCGAATATCCGCATCGTCGCCACCCACGTCCTTCCAGTTGGTTATCTCGCCGCTGAAGATCTTCGATGCCTGCTCCATTGTCAAATCGCGTACCGAATTGCCTGGATGCAGAATGATAGCCACGCTATCCCTTCCGATTGCCACCGGCTTCAAGTCCGGATGCTGCTCCATCTCTGCCGCTTTTACGTCTCGCGATGCCGCGCCGACGTCTATCTCACCAGCGCCGACAGATTTAACGCCGTGACCGGATCCGCCACCTGAGACAGAGATTCTCAACGCAGAGTTCTCTTCCATGAGAAGCCGCGCGCATTCCTGGTTTATCGGCAGTACCGTTGTAGAACCTGCGACGGTCAGTTTGCCGGAAAGGCCTGTTGGCACTCCTTGTGCAGGCGTTAAAACTATCGCCACACCAATTGTCGCTATCGCCGCCACCACTATCGCCGCTATCACTATCGCTTTATTTTTCTCCATTTTTTTCTCACCAATACATAGAGAATTTGGAATCTATATATAAGGTTTTCTATTTGTGTAGGAATATTAAAAATGATATATAAATCGCTATAAATCCATAGAAATGAGGGATGAAAGTGGGCGTGAACTCCTCTTTTTAAAAATTACAAGCCAAACTGCACTACCATCCAATACGCCGCTCCACCAATTGCCGCCGCTATAGGAATGGTTATTATCCATGCCGTGATCATTCGCCCCACTTCTGACCACCGTATCCTGCGCAGGCTTTGAAAGAACGTCCCACCCACCACCGCGGAACCTATTACGTGCGTGGTGCTCACCGGCATACCGGCTAAACTCACCGCTACCACTGCGAGACCCGCACCGGTTTCAGCGGCGAACCCGTGCTTTGGTTCCAGCTTCGTCAAGCGCCAGCCCATCGTTCTTATCACCCGCGAACCCATCAAAAGCGTGCCCAGCGCCATCACAGACCCACAGATTATCTTCACCCACCAGGGAATGGGGAATTGCTCTGCGGTATTCGTAGCAATGAAACCGCCGGTTATCAAAGCTGCGGTAATTACGCCCATTGCATTTTGCGTATCATTCATCCCGTGACTGAACGCCATAAAGGAAGACGAAATAATCTGCAGTTTCCTAAAAATCCGCTCTGTACCGGGTTCAGGTGTATTTTTAAAACCGAGATACAGCAACCAACTGATGAGCGAAAAGATTAATGCCCCTGCGACGAATCCCACAAAGGGACCGAGCGCAATGGCAAGAAATACCTTGTTGGTAAGTACGTCCCACTGTATTATGCCTGCCCCCCCGGCAACGAGTCCCGCACCCATAATTGCACCTACCAACGAATGCGTTACACTTATCGGAATGCCAACGGTAGTGCAAATAAAAGTCCAGAGTATCGCACCAATCAAACCGCTGATAAGAACTAAAAGGAAAACGTCCGTAGTCAGATCCGTAGTAGAAACAATTCCTTTGCCAATGGTCTTCGCCACTTCGGTAAAAGCGAATGCGCCAGCAAGGTTAAACAAACTCGCCAAGCCTAACGCCTTTAGCGGTGTTAACGCTTTGGTTGCGATCACCGTGGCAATCGCATTCGCACTGTCGTTCGCACCATTCAAAAAATCATAGAGCAGCGCAAGGATAATTATGATAATAACAAGAAGCAATGCAGACGCCATTAGATGCCGCCCTTTAATCTAAAGGTCTCCAGAATATTAGCCACGTCCTCACACTGGTCCATGGTATCCTCTAAGATATCCACTATCTCTTTAAGCAGCATCCTTTCAAGCACTTCATTAGGACTTTCCGTTGGTGTGGTCATCAGTATTTTCAGCCATTTACGATTTGTCGTGTCTGCTTCGTTCTCTAATTCGTTTATCCTTATGCAGCATTCTTCCAGCGTTACTTCTTCGTGTTTTATATCCCGCAGACAGCCTACTGCTTTTCTTATTTCCAACGAGGCTTCTAAGATAATCGGAGCAAATTCGCTTACCGATTCGGGAATTGAGGGTCTTTGAGTAAACGCCAATCGCGCTACTGCCTTCTCCGCGCCGTCTATTACGTTGTCAAGATTATGGGCGAAATAACGTATATCGCCCTTCTCCTCCGTGACCCGCGTGTGGTCAAAAAACAGTTCGTGCATGATTTGATGAACAACCGAGTCCCCTTCCTCTTCCAGCACTTTTAGCTTCTCTCTGACTTGCGAAAGATTAGAGCTGCGAGAATCGAGATTCAGTGGAACTGAGGCGTAGGAGTGATACTCAGCACCTAAATCCACCAGCAGTTGCGATGCTTCCACCGCTTTATCTGCAAGGTCTTCAAAAAGGTCAAAGAATTTCCTATCGTGTGGCAGAAACATGGACATTTTCTGTAAAACCGCACCGAATAAAATTACTTTTAGAATGGGGGTAAATCCCGGCAATGCTGCTTTTTCTTCCGCCTTTGTGACAGCGGCAGACCGCTTCCGCGCCTTACCTTTTTTCATCCCTTGCACATAGAAAATGAGATGGCTATTTAAACTTTTCTAAATTAACGTACATGAGATGGATACTATATAGCTACGCCTCCTTTCCGACATCTAAGAGATGTAATCTAACAATTTACCGAAAGCTCTGCTTCTGTGTGACACGCGATTCTTTTCCTCAGTGCTCATCTCCGCGAAAGTCTCCTCCGCTCCCTCGAATTCAAATATGGGATCGTAGCCAAAGCCTCCACACCCTCTAATCTCCTCTGCTATTTTACCTTTCGCGATGCCGACAAAAAGAATGGGTGTTTTGGATGGCGCTTCGCAGAATGCAACAACCGTCTTAAAAGTAGCTTTTCGTGCTTCGCCCTTTTTATCAGCCATCAAGTTCAGGATTCCATCGTTACCTATGGTCTTGAATACAAAAGCAGAGAAAGGACCTGGGAAGCCGTTTAGAGCGGGTATAATCAACCCGGAATCTTCTAAGAAGAAGGCGTCTTCAATCCCCGTCTTCTCCCGTACGTAATTCGCACTTTCTCTCGCTACCGCTTCTATCTCGTCGAGCTGTAATTCGGGATATTCGTAGTCTCTATGCACGATTGTTATATTCCCCGATTCTGCGTCAGCGAAATCTCTTATCTCTTTTACTTTGTGCGAATTGGTAGTAATAAATATCAGTTCTCTTTTTGAACTCATAGCGCATCTACAACTCCTACTATTAGTTTTACACTACTTAATACTGCTCAAAATAATAAATATTTAGAGTGGTGAATAGTTCTTCGTAAGTAGAATGGAGACGAAAGGCAGTATAAAACTGGAGCACGGTGCAGGTGGCGAAGGGATGCACGAGTTGCTTAAGCTCATATTGAGTTACTTCAATTTCACGAGTGTTAAGGGTGACGACAGGGTAAAAGCAGAAATAGAAGTGCCCTTGCAAGCATTGGACGACTCTGCGGTCGTTGACAATATCGTTTTCACTACTGACTCGCATACGGTAAAGCCGCTTTTTTTCCCCGGCGGGGATATTGGCACCCTGGCAATCGCCGGTACCGTTAACGATATTGCGGTTATGGGTGCGGAACCGCTGTGCTTATCCGTAGCATTTGTAATAGAAGAAGGGTTTCCGTTCAGCGATTTCGAACGTGTTTTAGCAGGCATGAGGCGGACGTGCGAAGAGGCAGAGGTTCCAGTGGTCACCGGAGATACGAAAGTTGTTGAACGAGGTGCCGTGGAGAAGATGGTGGTGAATACGTCTGCGATAGGGCGGCGGACAGCGGCTTTAGATAAGAATATGGATGAAGTGCGGAAGTATCGTGAATTAGGTAGTAACTGGTTAATAGATTCTAATCTCCGGGATGGAGATAAAATAATCGTTTCGGGTTACGTTGGCGACCACGGTGTCGCATTGCTCTCGTTCAGGGAAGGATTCGAATTTGATACAGAGTTGAAATCGGATATAGCGCCGTTAAACAAGCCTATTCAGGAGATATTAGGGGTTGGCGGTGTGGTTGCGATGAAAGACCCTACGCGAGGTGGACTCGCAAATTTACTGAACGAATTCAGTGAGAAATCGAACGTTGGCATTCTGATAGAGGAGGAGAAGATTCCGGTAAGGGAGTCGGTTCGGAGTGCTTGCGATCTGTTAGGGATAGACCCGTTAGAGGTCGGGAACGAGGGTAAGATGGTTATGGGCGTAGTAAAAGAGAAAGCAGACGACGTGCTTGACGCACTGAGGAGAACGGAACAGGGAAAAGATGCCGCGATTATTGGTTCGGTAACGAAAGAGCTAAAGGGCGTAGTGATGAAGACGCCGGTTGGTGGCATGCGGATTGTGGAGACGCCAATTGGCGATCCTGTGCCGCGGATATGTTGATGATTGAGCATGGGTAGTTATATAATCAAAATTGCCAAAGTAATCATAGGAAGTGAGGCATGTAAATAAAATGCCAGAACAAACTAAAAAGAAGTCTTTTACTGTTCATGATTTGCCGAGTTACGAACGACCTAGGGAGCGGCTTTTAAAGCTCGGTCCAGAAGCTCTTTCAGCACAGGAAATTTTGGCTTTGGTTTTAGGAAGCGGTATTGCAGGAGAATCTGTGATTATAACAGCTCAAAGGCTTTTAAGTGAATTTGGCAACCTTAGCGGGATTGCTAATGCTTCTATTGAAGAGCTATCTAAAGTGAAAGGAATTGGTGTGGCAAAAGCGACTCAACTTCAAGCTTCTTTTGAACTTGCCAAGAGGTTAGAAGAAAGCTATTTGTATGAAAGGGAAGGAAAGACAGTTAGAATACCCGAAGACGCCGTAAAACTGGTTAAAAGCAGACTAAGGGGTAAGAAGAAAGAGCACTTTTTAGTTCTCCTTCTAAATACACGAAATCAATTGATCACTACTTCAGAAATATCAATAGGAAGTCTTGATACCAGTATTGTCCATCCCAGAGAAGTTTTTAAAGAAGCTATCTCTGCAAGTGCGAGTTCTTGCATCTTTATCCATAATCATCCTTCTGGAGATCCTACACCAAGTTTAGATGATAACCCACTTGGAGGGCGTGTGTTATGATAATTCGTGAATCGCAAATAGAAGATGTGCTTGCGACCTATCCAGATATTACGAAGGAAATATTAGGAATATCTGAAGATCTTACGCTGTTGTCGAGACAAAAGATATTGCCTTCTGGTAACAGACTCGATTTGCTTTTTGTTGCTGGGACAAAGCTTAAATTGTTAGAATTGAAAGTCGAATCATTTCACGGTGAGTTTGTAGAACAAACAGAACAATACAAAAATGAGCTCCTTGAACTCCAAAGAAGAGATATGTTAGTAAAAGGTCCCGTGGATGCATATCTCTTATGCCCATCGATGTCGGAGACCCAAAAAGAAATATGCAAGTCAAGAGGCATTGAACCCGTCAAATACTCACCAGAATTTGTATTAGAATCCTTCTTCAGTAGACTGAAGAACTTAGCAGGATTTATAACGATAAAACCTGCCGACCACGGATTATGGAATCTCCACCTTTTAAACAGATTGTTATACCAAATGGAACAAACGCGAACAATAAATGAACTTGTTGGTGAAACATATCTATCGGATAGCACAATAGGCAGTTATCTTAGATTTGCACAAGAAATGCGTTTGGTGGCTAAAAAGAATAAAAAAGAGTATGTGTTAACTGATCTCGGTAAGAACTATGTTTGGAATAGAGATCCAAAAGCTCCAGAAGATCATATTTCTGAAGAGCAAGTGGGAGTTTTGCAAGATTTTATTATTGAAGATCCTTTCGCAAGTAGAGCGATATTTGGGATATTCACGATTGTGGAATCAATTTTTACTTTATCAAAGAATACTTATCCCGTACCTCTCGATTTATTAATCAACTATTTTAAAGAGAGCTCAGGCAAATTTTTCGAGTGGGTATCACAAAAAGCAGCTTTAGACGGTACAAAAATGTATTCAAACTATGCTACTGAATTAGGACTTATTGGACGAATAGGGAGTAAATTTTACATTACCCCTAATGGGATTAGGTTTATATTACTACTCCAATTACATAAAACAATAAAAACAGTTGATGCTTTAAGAATTACTACTAAATGAGAGGATGGAGCGAAACAATGTCGTGGGAAAAGGAGAAAGAAGAGAAGAAAGAGGCTTTAGATTCGTGGATCGAATCGACTGAAGAAGAATTAGAATTTGCAGAGAGCCTATACAAAATCCTTGATAGTGCAACTACAAAAGAAGATTTTCTCAGGTTAGTCAAAGCGAAACTTCGAGAATACAAAAATCCTTGGATTAAAGATACACTTCAATCCATTTTAAATATAGTTATTGATTAGATCGGTTCAGGAACGGCTTTAGGAAGCCCAACGAAGAAGTTTAGAAAGCTGGGGTATAGATATAAATCCGTTAGCAAGATTGATAGCAAAAGCAAAAACTACTCCGATAGACCTCAACCAACTTGAAGCCGCACATGAAACCCTGACGAAGCGGCTTAGAGATATATTCTTAGACCCTAAGGATTTTTCTAAGCGAGTCTCAATTCCAAAATTCTTTAATATTGATTACTGGTTTAAGTCAAAAGTGATAGAGAGCTTATCCGTAATAAAAAGTGAGATTGTGCAAATAGAAGATCAGAATATTCTCGACTTTTACAAAGTTGTATTTAGTGAGACCGTGCGAGACAGTTCAAATGTACGAGGTGGTGAATTTAAGTTATTTAGGATACCCCCAGAAAAATTGAAAATTTACAATCCAAACGTTCTTGCTACTTTTTTACAAAAAGCCGAGCGAAATTTCAAGGGTTTTCGAGATTATTTAACTGAATTAACCGACAAGAAATGTTTAGATGTGCCAGTCCACGTTTTAGACGAAGATACTCGTTTTAAGACCAGTATCCCAGATGAAAGCGTGGATTTGATTGTGACATCACCCCCCTACGGCGATTCAAAAACCACGGTTGCTTATGGGCAGTACTCAAGACTTTCACTCCAGTGGCTTGATTTTGAGGACAAAACTTGCAGGTCAATTGACAAAATGTCTCTGGGAGGAAATCATCCAGAAGATGATGCAGCTCTCCAGTTTTCAGAAACCTTAAAACGAACTTTAGAAGAAATTAGGAGAAGGGATAATAAAAGAGCCTTGGATGTCATAAGTTTCTACAATGATATGTTCCATTGCATAGAAGAGTTAGATAGAGTTATGAGCGAAAGAAGTAGAATATGTTTCGTCCTTGGTAATAGGACGGTAAAAAACGTTACAATTCCTACTGACGAAATACTTGTGGAGATGTTCGAATATTTTGGATTTGGACACATAGAGACTATTATTCGCGATATCCCTAATAAAACAATGCCCTTAAGAAACAGTCCAACTAACGAACCAGGTAAAGTTGAAAAGACAATGTGGAATGAGCATATAGTGATTGTTGAAAGAAGCCGATAAAATTGTTGGCACTTCACTCTAATTATCCAATTTTTGCGTTGCCGAAACTTCGTATACGTCTTCTATATGATAGGCAGTTTGAGCTTAAGAAGCAGATTTAGCCCACTTTAAACCCCGGATTACTCACAACAATCTCTTTCAGACGCGCTGCAACGTCGCCATCTAATAACGCGTTTGCATCCCCGATCGAATCCTCAAGGTTCATATCAAAATCTATTTCACCTAACAGAGCCACATCGAACTCTTCCAGCGCTTCGTGCACCACCGAGGACTCTTTCATCTTCATGTTCTCGATAACGCCAATGATCGGCACGTTCAACTCCGCAAGCATTTTTATTACTTTCTTCACCGTTTCTAATGCCACCTTCGACGCGGTGGTCATCACCAAGAATTCCGCCCGCTTCAACCATCTTATTACGTCCATTGCGGCATCGCCAATGCCCGGCGGCATGTCAACAATGAGGAAATCCAATGAGCCCCACTGTGTAATGGCGAGCAATTCCAGCATTGCATTCGAAATATCGTTGCCTCGCAGTGGCGCGGGCTCGTTACCGGTGAAGTAGACAATACTCATAAACGCAATGCCGTGAACCTCCGGCGGCACGATTCCTTTCTCCTCCTTCGGATACACGCCTTCTTCTATGCCCAGTATCACGTGCGCGGATGGTGCGGACAGATCCAAATCCAGCACCCCTACCTTGTAATCCAATCGCGACAACGTCAATGCGAGCAGCGACGAGGTCACGCTCTTGCCTATGCCGCCTTTACCGCCTGTTACCGCGATTATTCGCTTTATTCCTTCTAATCTTGTATCAATAATGCTTAAACGCGGATCCATCATGGTTGCACCGACATAATCTCCCTAGCTTGATTCGGATATTTAGCAATGAACTTCATCTCGTCTTCCGTCACGGGCTTCTGCGTGTGTACGTTCGCGTACCGCACGAGCTCTAATATCTCACGTGCGTCATTATCATTGCGGAATTTCAGTTCGTATTTCCCCGCCACGTTCTTGAATCCCTTTATTCCCGAGTATTCCCCGGCGGTTATAAGCCTGCCAGTCTCAATCAGCTCGATATGCCCCCTGCCCACTTCGGTGTAATCGTACAGTTCATAATTCCTGCTGTCCTTCAGTGCACCGTCAGCGTGTATTCCCGATTCGTGAGCGAAGGCGTTCTCGCCTACCGCCGGCTGGTTGACTGGAATAGGGACTCTGAAAGAAAGGGCTGCATAATTGCTTATCTTCCACGCGCGGCTCAAATCAATATGCTCGTCTAACTGGTATTTGTTTTCAAAC
>JAUWPM010000127.1 GCA_030611585.1 Methanosarcinales archaeon
GTAACGATTGGGGGCAAGCCAGTATGGGCAAAGAAGAGCACCGCGCTAACATTACTAAAGAAGAAACTCAAGAAAACCGAGAAAGAGCCTAAGAAAATGAAAATCTTTCCAGAATGGGGCGGTTTGGGCAGGATAGGTAAAGGTAAAAACAATACCGGCAGCAGTAAAGGCGGCGAGAAGGTAAAAACGGTTATTGAAGAGTTACAACTGGATTTCTTAAAGAGAAAACGGTGAAGAAAATGTTCAATAACAAATCAAGCGGCAAATACTACAAGACGGCGTACGAAGAGTTCTGGGGATTACACTCAGAAGTAGAGAAGAAAAGAATCCTCACCCGGCTGAAAAGAGAGAAGAAGAAAATACTCACACCGCTCGAAATAGGCAATTTAAAACGACTGCTACAAGAGCACCGGGTGGACAATTGGCAATCCGAGATAGACAACGACTTGACATACGAAGAGAACGATAGCGAAATCACCAAGAAATACGGACGGCTGCCGGATAAAAACAGAAAAGAACTCGACGTTATCGAAGAGGCAGCGGGTGAATCGTTCATAGAGTACATGTCGAATCTGGTAAAAGAGATACGTGATGGCGATACCGAAGCCCAAAACTACATGCGTGATTTGGGTTACAAGACGTTATACGGTCTATTACGGGCGTTAGAAGGCTACATCCCGGACTACTTGCTGGAAGAATGGATGGTACCGAAAGTAGTGCGCATACGTGAATTTGTAGAGCAGAGAATCGAAACGGAAGAGGATGCGAAACACGTTTTAGAAGGTGTTGCCGAAATATCCGAACTGCTGGCGACGATGCCTAAAACCATTCGTAACAAATACGAACCGGAGATAGCGGAACTGAAGACGAAGGCGCAGGCAAAAGTGATAAAAGAAGAACCGACAGAGGAAGAGATGACTCTTGACGAAATAACACTCAAACGGGGTAAAGAAAAAATACTGGACTGGCTTCATACCGAAGAGCAAAGGGAGAACACTTGTGACTTTGATATTGAAACGTTTGTGAAGCTCGTTGCTGCACATGCAACATTCACACCGGCTTTTTTCAGGCGTGTTATTGACGAATTAAAAGCGGACGGTCTACTTTACTCTCCACGAGAGGGCGTAATTAGAAGGACTGAATGTAAAGAACCGAAACCACCTGAAGCACGAGAAGAAGAAGCACTTGCCAAAGAAAGTCCGGAAGCGCGTGAAGCAGAAGCAAGCCGCATATTAGAGCAGGCGAAGAAAGGCGAAGAAGAAAAGCACACCTCAGAGCAGATAAAAGCGTTTATTGCACATACGAAACTGGATAGGATTGAAGCAGCACACTCTTTCCTTGAAGGGGTATCGAAGCTATACCCGATGCTTATAAGGATACCTAAAGAGCAGGCAGACGTGTATCGCCAGAAGCTGGTGGACATTGCGGTAAAAGCGCATGAAATTATCATGGCGCCGTTATCGAAACCTGTGCTGAAAGAAAAGAAAAGATTATTCCGCAAAGCCGAAGAAACACCAAAAGAAGAAGTGGGTCCGATACCTGAACCGGCGTTCGAGATACTATTAGAAGTGTTGGAATGCAAAGATACACTCCACTCCTTATATGCGCAAAGAGAGAAATTACCGTGGGTAGATATGAGTGAAGAGCAAGTGTTGCGAGTGAAAAAGGCAGTGGAAACACGCAAAGCGCAGATAATCAGTGGGCATCCTGAAACATAAACCTTTACATACATAAACCTTATAATACAGCATGGACAAATCAAAAATATGGCTCGCAAAAATGGCGATGGGCAACAAGCGTCGTAAACTCGAACGGCTCAATCGTGAGCACAAACAAACCCTGCGTGAAATCAAAGAGTTAGAAGCGCAAATCGCCGAGGCGGAAGGGAAGTCAGCCGCGGAAGTACGAAAGGACTGTGATAATAGAAGAGGAAAAAAAGATGGTAACGAATGATTCAAAACCTCGTGAGTGGGTAGAAGCAGAGCGGGAAGTGAGTACGTGGGGCTATGATCAGTGGAGCGATGAGATAGAAAGTGAGAGCGACCCAGATCGTCTATATATGTTTAGCGAGATTATCGCGGACAGCGACATGTTGACAGAAAGCGAAAAAGTACGATTGCTTAACCGGATTCACCGATTAATCGAGGAAATATTTAGGGGATAGCCACGAAAAAATGGCTGCGGGAAAAGAAGAAAGGAAAGACTACGAATATTACAGGCAGCTATTACGCGAGCGTGGCGAAGAGCTATCAGTAGAGGAATTACTCAATCTCAAATACGAAATTTCCACAGCGGGATTCACCAAATCTCAGGTTAGCAGCCTGATCAGCGGATACCTGGGGGCATTGCTCACAAACCTTACCAATTACAAAGACCGAGGCGTTACAGAGGCGGGTATGGCGATAGGCAGGTTTGTAAAAGCTAACAAGATAGACGAAGAGCTGGCAATGCTACTGCGTGATTACCTTACCGTTGAAGCACCAACCAATATCTACGGCTCCGGAGCGACATTTTCACGTTACGTTGTTCCTGGTTTTATATCGTTCATCGAGTTCCTATACGAAAGAAAGCGGAAGAAGCTAACGGTATCCTCGTTATCAGCAAAGGAACTATCAAAGACAGAAATCACAATGTTTCTGCTT
>JAUWPM010000098.1 GCA_030611585.1 Methanosarcinales archaeon
ATGCACGCTCAAGAAGCAGGGAGTCGTATAGCATAGCGTGAGCTATCGACAAAAACCAAGAAAATGATGGAAATTGGCCTGTTAGACGGTAAAAAAGCCGAAAAATACGTGCTAAAACTGAAAAAATGGGTTGAAGGTTACTGGAGGGTGCATAAATAGAAGTAAATCAAAATTCTCTTTAATCATATCTATAATTGCTTTTAGGATATTATTTTTTTATCTTCTCTATCTATTTCAAAAATCACCCAAAAAATAGAATAATAAAAGAGGAGATATAATTTATCCCTTTCTCCTCTTCGTTGCTACTGCAAGCACGACACTCAATATCCCGATCAATGCAAGCAATCCGATTGCGCTGAATGCTGGCACTTGTATTGGCGCTGGTTGTCGGTAACCAGGTGCGCATGGAGATGGACTGTCTAAGAAAGGCTCGTAGCTGACGTTTCCCGTATCCTCCCTAATGCTTGCTGCTATCTCTGAAGGAACATCAGTTCCCCACCAGTTGTTCTTCGCTTCGACATCGTTGCTTTGATCGTTGTAGAACTGCCAGTGATAACTACCATCACCTTGCGACACACCGTTCATGACGATGTTATTACGCTCGATCGTGTTGCCTGTGCTTCCATAGTACAGGTAGAATCCATACCCACTGTTGTTCTGCACCCAGTTGCAGGAGACGTTGTTGTTGCTCGAAGAATACAGATAGATGCCGCAGTAGTTCGAGTTAGCGGTGTTCTCCATGAGCGTGTTGTTGCTCGATGAGCGGAGATAGATGCCTTCCCAAGTGTTGTTGTAGGCGTTGTTGTTCGTGAGGATGTTGTAGTTGGAGTGATCATAGAGGTAGATGCCACGCTGGGTGTTGTTGTAGGCGGTGTTGTTCGTGAGGTTGTTGTTGCTCGAAGAAGACAGCCGGATGCCGTACTCGTTGTTCGAGTTAGCGGTGTTGTTCGTTAAGTTGTTGTAGCTCGAAGAAACCAGGTAGATGCCGTGCCATTTGTTCGAGTTAGCGGTGTTGTTCGTAAGCGAGTTGTTGTTGCTCGAAGAATACAGGTAGATGCCGAAGTAGTTGTTCGAAGCGGTGTTATCAGAAACGTTGCAGTGACCAACATTACTGCCAAGATAAATTCCTGCCTTCCCGCCACCTGTTGCCCCGGTCGCTGTGAATCCAGAGATGTTCACGTAATCCTTACTAACGTCAAAGACGTGGTCGTTTGGATTCGATGCGGTCACGGTTGTTACAGCAGAGTCGTTCTCAGAGCGAATCGTCAAATGAGCAACATTCACATTCACGTTCTCGTTGTACGTGCCGTCGCGGACGATGATCATGTCGTATTCAGAGGCGTTATTCACCGCCTGCTGAATCGTCTGATTCCCACCTTCCGGCACCCAAATCGTCGTGGCGGAAGCAACCGCAGCGGTAAAGGCGACAAAAAAAGAATCGCCAGCGCCACGGTTAATGCCGCCTTACTTAGTTTGCATTGTGCCATGCTCTTCTCTTTCTCTTTCTCTTCCCCTTTCATCTTATCTTTCCCCCTTTCCTAATTTTTAAGTTCACAATATGTTACGCTATAGGCATATCTATTTATATGCGTTTCGGTTTTCGAACGCGCCGTGAAGAATACAGAGTGGCTCTCATTCTGGCTAGCTAATCTCACCGAAACATATCTGGCAAGTTAAGTTTTGATTTCCCTCAGAAAGTGACACGCCCCCCCTCCAGCAACCCTAAAGAAACAGGCATCTTATCGGAATCAGCTCATTATTACATGAATATGTTTGAGAAGCAACGATTAGGCTTAAGCTTGTCTATAATCTTTAAATCTAAACGTTTAAGCGCCGGAAAGAAATACATAACCCATAAAAAGTAAGCTCAGTATGGCCAACACAATATAGATCCAGTAAATGATAGTTCTTATTCTGAATTGCTTTAAATTAATGCTTCGTTTCGTTACATAGTCCTCTGCCGAAGGAAATCTATCGCAGAGTAAATCATCAATTCCAAATGCTTTTAATTCGTCCTTGTTAATAGCATCTCGAATATCAAGTTTATTACGAATGACAGAAATTGCATAGGTTGCTTGTAAATAATAACGGCTCCCTCTATACAAAACGATTATTCCGAATATGCTGAATAGTAATGCTAAGAAGGGGAAGGTTAGTATAAGGATTGTTGGTGCTTGTGATCCTATTAGTACTGCACTTAATCCTAAAAGGGCAGTAATTAAAGCAGAAAAGAAATGTGCACTCCTCCAGATCGAGGTATGGTATTCGTTCGCTAAGGATCTTTGCTCAGCAAGTAAAGCTCGTAAATCTTTTTCTTCCATCTTCTCACTCACAACATCATTCTGTCAATATCTTTAAGAAATATCTTTTACCATAAACGGCCCTTCGCGTCGGTAGCCAAACCGCGCATAATAGTCTCGCACACCTATCCCGCTCATCACCGCTATCTTCCCATATCCATTATCAGCCGCTGTCTCCTCCGCTTGCCGCAACAACCGTGCGCCGTAGCCGCGATGCTGCCAGCTCTGCTCCTTCCGTTCCCCTAAACCAACCAGTTCGCCATACACGTGCAAGTCGCGAACTAAAGCGGCGTGCTTCAACTCCGCTCGATGCGGCTCGTAGGGAAACCGCAACCGCAAAAGCGCTATTAAAATGTCGTTCTCAACGTCTTCGTAAGAGAGTAAACATTCCGTCCCCTTACACGCTTCATAACGTTCGGATAAAAATTTTATCTCCTGCTCATCGGCAACCCGCCCTGCCAAACGAGCAAGACCCGCCTCCCTGCATCGTATGCAGCGGCATCTGTGCCCCTCTTCATGCAGTCGCGCATTCACCAATTGCCGCAGGTTGCTCTTCTTAACGCCCGCATCTATAAACTGTGCAGGAATATCACGCTGTATCCTTTGTATCCGCACCCACTTCGGAATTATCCGTTTCGCATACGTGATTATCTCAATCGCCTTATCTTCACATGTCGGCTCGTAATCGCCTCGTTTCCACATGTCGTACAACTGCGTACCTTTAACCACCAACGTAGGATAGATCTTCAAATAATCCGGCTTGAAGTCTGAATCGTAGAAGATGCGGTCAAACATTGCTTTATCGTCCTCAAGAGTAGCGCCAGGCAAGCCAAGCATCACGTGAAAGCCTACTTTCAACCCGCTGTCCCGCGCTCTTCGGTTCGCCGCGATCGAATCTTCGACCGAATGCCCTCTCTGTATCGTTTCCAAAATCGTGTTACTGACCTGTTGCACACCCAACTCGACTTTAGTGGCACCCATCTCCAGCATCTGGTCTATCTCTCCTTCCCTCGCGTAATCCGGTCTCGTCTCAAACGTCATGCCGGTATTTCGTATCTCTATTCCTCGCTCGTCTCCGAAATCCTTCATCGCATCTAAGCACCGTTTCACAAACCAGCGCTGGTAATCTAAGGGTCTCGCAGTGAGCGTGCCGCCCATCAGGATCAACTCAACCTTCTCGCAATCGTGCCCGATCTCCTCTATCTGACGTAGTCTCGCTTTAACCTGCTCGTAAGGCTCGAAACCGTGTTGAGCCGCTCGACTGGCTGCCGGCTCCTTTCCTACGTAACTCTGCGGCGACTCGAACTCCGACGCAGGACCCCCGGGACACATTATGCACTTCCCATGCGGACATGGATAAGGCGAAGTCATCACCGCAACAGGAACAACACCCGAAGCAGTTCGCATTCTCTTCCGCTTCAAACGCTCTTTTAATTCGTCCCGGCTTAATTTCAGCACGTCCGAATTTCGCGGAATGCTGCTCAACCCGTATTTACCGCTTATCTCTTTCTTTACCCTATTTATGCTTGCCGCATCGCTTAATCCTCTTTCCACTATGGTCTCGGCTATCTCCTTACATGCGAGGTCGTAAGTATTCGTATCCGTATTTGTTGCCATTATCCGCAAATTAATATATGATACTAAGATATTAGAGAATTGGAGGAAAATGAAGAGCAATTTCAAAGTTTTAGCCAATGGTAAAGATGAGCATACAGAAACAGATAGAGGAAATTATTAAGAGGGTGGTGAGTAACATTAAGCCAGAGAAAATCATCCTTTTTGGTTCTTATGCTTACGGGACTCCAACTGAAGATAGCGACCTGGATTTATTGGTGGTGATAAAAAGCAGCGAACAACCAAGATACCGGAGAGCAAGAGAAATTAGAAAGCACTTATGGGGTGTCACAGACATTCCTAAGGATATTCTCGTCTATACCCAGAAAGAGATTGACGAATGGAAAGAAGTGGAAGAGGCGTTTATTACAAGCATAACAAAAAGAGGGAAAGTGTTATATGAAAACAAAGAAGGAGTTGATAAATAGCTGGATTAACAAAGCGGAGAAGGACTTGCTTACCGCTGAACATGAGCTATCATTCCCAGACGCAGTAACAGAGAGTATTTCCTTCCATTGCCAACAAGCCGTTGAAAAGTTCTTAAAAGCATACTTGGTCTCTCTCGGTATCCACTTTACGAAAACGCATGAAATTGGAGAATTAATCACGAAGTGTGAAAATAAAGACAATGAAATCGCGGCATTTAAAGAAGAAGCGGATAAACTTACTGATTATGCTATTGAAGTTCGTTACCCAGAAGAACTACTTGAGCCAACTTTAGAAGAGGCGGAAGATGCTTTTGAAATAGCAAAGAGAATAAGGAAGTTTGTTTTATACAAAATTAGTTTGGAATAGAATAGAGGTACATGTTTAGCAAACCACAAGATTACACATCACGGGCTCCGCCCGTGCCCCCGAAAACCCTGGAAGGGTTTATTCCACGATAAAGTGTGGAGATGTAAGATATAAAGTATGAATTTAACCAGTATCCCGTGTCCAATACCATATTCTTGTGTTAATTATGGGGCTCCGCCCCATGTCCCCGCAAGCCCAGAAGGGGCTTATGTGAAATCTCGTGGTTTCTAAATTTTCGCTTCAGCTAAACACATACTGTGTATAACAGGACGTATTTTGCAAATGCTCATCTCACGCGTATCCGATCAGTCCCTCTTTATCCTGCTCTCCTTCCTCTGCTCTACTCTCTTCGGTTTCTCTGCTTATACTCTCTCCTATGAATTCCGTCTCTCTTATCCTTCTCTCCTCTAAATCGGATGTAT
>JAUWPM010000044.1 GCA_030611585.1 Methanosarcinales archaeon
CCCGCTCTGGATGAGCGGATTGCAAAGAGTAAGGATAAGAAGTCGGAACTCTTGATGGTGCTGAAATACCCGGAACTTCCTTTACATAACAACGATGCGGAATTGGCCGCGAGAGTGCAGGTTCGCAAGCGTGACGTGAGCTTGCATACCATGACCGAAGACGGCACAAAGGCAAATGATACTGCGAAGCATTTTTGGTTAAACTTTTTTTAAAAGTTTATTTGACGATCGTTCAGACGGCGGAGAAGTTGGGCGTGAGTGCGTATGAGTATATCCACGATCGGGTCAGCAAGCGTTTTTGCTTGCCTTCGCTTGCGGAACTGATTATGGCAAAGAGGTTCCCCGAGAAAGACTACGATACGGATTAGGATGAAGGGTGTATTGTACGTTGGGCGTGGTATATTCTCCAGAAAATATCACGTAGTGCAGTAGAATATTGGTCATCCGTGTATGACTGAATGGTATGTTCAACCAGGGGGCAACTGTGAAGTAGTATATCTTCACTCCTTTACCAATCAATTTGGAGAGGATACATACCACCAAAGAACATAGACGAGTCTTGGCAGAAAGAATGAAGGACACCGAAGACGAATTAAAAATTGTCATTGTTCGGGACATGTGGCTTACTGGTTTCGATGTTCCGTGTTTGCATACTATGTATATTGATAAACCCATGAAAGGCCATACCCTTATGCAGGCTATTGCACGGGTGAACAGGGTCTATAAAGATAAGCCCGGTGGATTAATTGTAGATTACCTTGGAATTGCATACGATCTGAAAGAAGCTTTATCATTCTATTCTGACAGCGGAGGAAAAGGCGATCCTGCCGTTCTCCAGGAAAAGGCTGTTCAACTGATGCTTGAGAAATTAGAAATCGTTTCCCAAATGTTTCATGGATTTTCCTATGAGCATTACTATGCAGCAGACACCTCGACAAAGCTATCAATAATACTCGCTGCGGAGGAGCACATCCTTGGACTCGAAAATGGTAAGAAGCGGTATATTGATGAAGTGACTGCATTATCAAGAGCATTTTCTATCGCCATTCCGCACGAGCAGGCAATGGATGTGAAGGATGAAGTCTCGTTCTATCAGGCGGTAAAGGCCAGACTGGTAAAGTTTGACAGCACTGGAACAGGTAAAACAGATGAGGAGATTGAAACTACAATCAGGCAAGTTATTGATAAGGCTCTCGTTACGGAACAAGTAATTGACATCTTCGATGCTGCGGGCATTAAAAAACCCGATATTTCCATACTATCAGAAGAATTTCTTTTAGAAGTTCAGAACATGGAGCATAAAAATATCGCTCTTGAAGTTCTTAAAAAGTTGCTCAATGACGAAATAAAAGCCAGGGTAAAAAAGAATTTGGTTCAAAGCAGATCATTGATGGAAATGCTAAAGAATTCAATCAAGAAGTATCACAACAAGGTCATTACTGCGGCGGAAGTAATCGAAGAACTGATCGAGCTGAGTAAAGAGATAAAGAGGATGGACAAGGAATCACAGGAGATGGGGTTGTCGGAATTGGAATACGCTTTTTATACGGCAATTGCAGATAATGACAGTGCAAGAGAATTAATGCAAAAAGAAAAGTTACGGGAATTGGCTGTTGTATTATTTAAAAAGGTAAAACAAAACGCATCCATAGACTGGACGATAAAAGAAAGTGTTAGAGCAAAATTAAAAGTAATTGTAAAACGAACATTAAGACAATATGGTTATCCGCCAGATATGCGGGCACTTGCAACAGAAACTGTGCTTAAACAGGCAGAATTGATTGCAGACGAATTAACACAGAGGAGATAAGGATTATAAGACGGGCACTTCAGTAGCTAACACTTTTATGCCGAGCATCAGCAAGAACAACCTTTGCGTTCATCTAACTACTAATTCCGGTCTGAGGAACTTTCTTACCAGTTCAGGGTTCCATATCCATGCTATCTTCCCTTCTCGATCAACAGCAATTTTACCCGAACTCGCAAGGTAATCGAAGATCACGCAGAATGTCTGGTACATCACCTTCTTCGGCAGACGCTCCCAGAGCCGCTTCTTCTTGTACTCGCCGCTGTGCTCCCTTATAAACCCCTCGACCATGAGCACCGTATCCAGTCGCGGATAGTGTAGTATCTCCTTATCCATTGACATCTGTTGCATCGTTCAAGTACCTTTAGCTATATAAGTATATATAACGCCACTTTATAAACTTAGCGGTTAATCGTGCCATAAAAGACTGAGACAAGACTTTAAATAACATCGTAACAAATATGATACACATGGAACGGAAAGATTACAAACTGGAGATCGTGAATACACTTCTGAAAAAGCAGAATCATGTCAGAGGTGCTGCAAAAGTGCTTGGTGTCAATCACATGACGGTCTCGAGAAAACTGAAGGAGCTTCTGGAAGACAATGTCGTTGATTACCGACAGGAAGGCAAGAACAAAGTCTTTTCCCTCAAAAAGACACTTGAGGCAAAAAATCATGTCTACGCTGCAGAGCATTACAAACTGTTGCAGGCAGTAAAAAAGTACCCGCATCTGAGAAAAATAATTCAAGCAGTTCAGGAAAACAAGGGAATAAAAATGGCAGTCCTTTTCGGTTCTTATGCCAAGGGGCTGGCTAAGAAAGACAGTGACATTGACATTTACGTGGAAACCACAGACAAAAAGATTAAACAGGACTTAGAGCTTCTTGATTCACGGCTAAGCGTCAAGATAGGAAGATACAACCAAGAGAGTCTACTTATAAAAGAGATAGAAAAGAATCACGTAATAATCAAGGGCGTTGAAGGATATTATGAAAAAAATCTGTTTTTTGGCTAAACTGAAAAGGGAAGGGATACTGGAATTTGTGGATCCGAGCGAGGAAATAATGCAGTCTTACCTGAAAAAGTCCGAGAGCTATCTTGGCTCTGCAAAAATCTTGCTGCAGAGTGACCATTTGGAAGAATCTGTTTCCATGGCGTACTACAGCATGTATTACATCCTGACATCTTTGCTGTTCAGAACAGGGGTAAAATGCGAAAATCATGCGGCGTCCATAATTCTGTTAACGGAGCTGTTCGGCATGGATAACGCTAAAATATCATTCGCTAAAAGAGAGCGGATAGACAAACAGTATTACGTTGATTTCCAAATAACAAAAGAAGAAGCACTGGATATTATAAAAATAGCGGAAGAGTTCAGTGCAGAGCTAACTGATTTTATCTCACGACTGAATATCGAACAAGTCCAGAGGTACAGGGAAACATTGGAAGAGCTTGTAGGCAAAACTTAGGAGGATCTTGAAAAACTCCCAGAAACATCAACATGTATCCCAAAAGCATGTCTGAAAAGATTTTATTGGGCGAATCCCATTTTTCCTTCATTCGCCCGCTTTGCAATAGATTATCCTATTGCGTTATAAATATCTATAGCTATCGCTAAAAAATTATAAATCAGTGCTTGTGCTTACTTAATGTAAAGGGTATACTGCATTAAACAAAAGATTTTGCGAACGCAGGGATGAGCAAATGAAAAGAAGAAGCTATTTTGAATGGTTGCACATAATCCTGGTGCTTATGCTTCTACATGGCTTTTTACCAGGAGCCTGTGCTGGACAGGAGGAACAGCAAGTTCAGCAGGAACAGCCCGTCAGCGCGTTAACCGACCTCGATTTTAATAATGACTGATTTATCAATCAGATAGACTAAGGGCTTGCCAAAAAATAAAATGGCAAATTTTATAAAGATACAACCACACTCGTTGTATCCTAAATGGAATTATTCTATATTGCCAGGAGATGCACCTACACCCGAAGGGAAATTCCGATAGATTATCTTTCAGCGACGCATAAGGAAAAAGAGACGCTATCTCATTTCTTCTCCCACATATACAAATCCAGCACCTGAGAAAGCGTCTTCCCCCGCTTTATCTCCGCTCTTATTCGTTCCTCGTTCTTCCACACTTCCTTAGCACGCCGTGCAATCTCATACGCACGCTCCTTTGGCACGACCACCACGCCATTATCATCGCCGATTATCCAATCCCCGGGGTTCACTGCCTCGCCACCACAGGTTATCTCCGTGTTTATCTCGCCGAACCCTTTGGGCTCGCCTGTGTTCGGCACGATGTACTTAGTGAAAACCGGGAATCGTATCCGCCTTATTTCATCCACGTCGCGCACCGCACCATCAATAACGAAGCCGGCAATGCCCTTCTGTTTACAACTCCATGATGCGAGTTCACCCCAGGGCGCGACGTCCTTCGACCCGCCGTAAACCACGATTACCTCGCCTGCCTGTGCCACGTCCGTTGCCTCTACCGGCTTTGCCCAGTCGCCCTCGAACGTCTGCACCGTTACCGCCTTACCCACGAGCTTGATATTATCGAATAGCGGCTTTATACCGTGCATTACTCCTTTTCGGTGCATTGCATCCGAGACGTTCGGTGTCGAGACCTGCATAAACAACGCAAAAATCTCTTCGTCCAGCGTTTTCTTCAGCTTTTTTCGCTCTTCTTTTCCTGCTGTTCCGAACTCCATGCGTTCCCTAATTTCTCGCGTTGAGTCCTCTACATTCGCAGACCGCGTGATGTTCCCGCCTACAATAACAACCTCAGCACCCAGATTCACCGCTTCTGCCGCCATTTCCGCGTCTATGCCACCTGCAACTGCTAACGGCGTATGTATCGCAGCAGATACCTTTTTCAACAGACCTACGGTATCCATTCCCTTCATCTGCTGGTCTATCCCGACATGTACGCAGACGTAATCCACACCCAGCTCTTCCAGTTCCTTTGCTCTCTGCACCGGGTCCCCGGCGTTCATTATGTCCACCATAATCGCCACACCGTATTTCCGTGCAGATCTCATAGCGTCCTCTATCGTAGCGTTATCCGCAGCAGCAAGAATAGAGACCACTGAAGCACCGGATTTCGCCGCCATCTCCACTTCTATCGCACCGGTGTCCATTATTTTCATATCGGCAACGATGCCCACATCAGGGAACGTCTCTCTCAGCGTCCGTATTGCGTGCATTCCTTCACTCTTTATCAACGGCGTGCCAGCCTCTAACCAGTCAGCACCGCCATCTACACTCTCTTTCCCTATCTCTATCGCTCGCTCCAATTCGAGCACGTCAAGAGCAACTTGCAATATTTTCCGCTTGTTCTGTTCCTTCATGTTCCGATTATTTCACCACCCCTACGGTCGCGGGCTTACGTTTCTACGTTTACGTTAATCTTTATCGTGAGAACATAGATACATACACAATAAGAATACGAGAACTGAACTATGCAGATTGAGGTGCTGGGCACGGAATCATTGGGTGTTCGTGGTCTAAGCTGCGTGGTAAAAGCCAAAGACCGGAAGATAGTCATTGATCCTGGAGTAGCATTGGGCTATAATCGTCACGGACTGCTTCCACACCCTTTGCAAGTAGCAGTCGGCGAGACCGTGCGTCAGAAAATCCTCACTGCCTTAGAAGACGCTACTGATATTGTATTCAGCCATTTCCATGGCGATCACGTACCTTTAGTTGACGCTAATCCATATCAGATGCCGGCGCAAAAGGTAGCTGCCGTGTGCCAAGCGCAAGCTAAAAAGCCCCTGATTTGGGCTAAAGGTCCACGGGGGCTTTCTCACCACATGACGAGTCGGGCGCAGTCCCTACGCATTGCACTTGGCAGCGACTTGGCGAATGCCGAAGGGCAGAACGACGGACTATTGACCTTTTCTATGCCCGTTCCGCACGGACGAAGGGGTGAACGTGGGGGTATGGTGATGATGACGAGAATCGAGGAAGGAAAAGAAGTATTCGTGCACGCCTCAGACATTCAACTGTTCGATGACGAGGCGGTATTCAGTATTCTCAAGTGGCATCCAACGGTTGTGCTGGCTTCCGGACCGCCGCTCTATTTGCCACAAATTTCGCAGAAGTTACGCAAAATCGCCTGGTACAATGCTGTACGACTCGCGCACGGGGTTGATACGTTGATCCTCGATCATCATTTGATGCGCTCTAAAACCGGTTGTCGCTGGCTGGATAAGCTATCAGCCACTACCGAGCACCGAGTCGGCTGTGCTGCGGATTTTATGGGGTTGCATCAAACTCTACTCGAGGCGTGGCGACAGCGTTTGTATGCGGAGATGCCCGTGCCTGAAGGATGGCATGACGCCTACGCCCGTGGCGAGGTTGACACCAGACCCTACTGCGATTGGATACCGCGGGTAGAAGACTGGTAAATTCAAACTCACGTTCATAGGTGTTTATATTTATACCGTAAACACCACCTTATTCATGAGGATATAACAAAATGAGTTCCGTAACCGCGAAGTTCCGTGGGATTCCAGAAGAGATACTCGATAAAATGGTGGAGTGTGGGATAGCGGAGACAAAAAGCGAAGCGATTCGGGTGGCAATATTAAACTTCGGAATTGAAATGGGATTACTCAGTGAACCGGGATTAATAAAATCCCTTAGAGAGCAACTGGCGGGGAGCAAAAAGTCGCAAGGAAAAGTTGCTGAAGAGATTGAGAGGGCTAAAATTGAGAGTGTTCGTTGATATATCACATACCAAAACAATTTGTTGAAGAGTTAGGAAAAAAGTCGTATGACATTGAGTGGTAAGACGGGGGGGCTTTTTATACTTAACTGAACCTGCACGAACTTACGTTAGGTGGCGGATGGCGTATGAAGCGACTTGTACTCATTGCCCTCATCCTCTTGTTCATTCTGCTCAAGGTATTCCTATTCCCCGCACAGTTCTTTCGTGTCGTTCGCGGTCGGCAGAGCATAACCGCCCATTCCCATTGTGCCTGACCTGAATTGAACTCGACTACTACCCGGTTGGCAGCTTATCTTTTTTGCGATACACCATTCCTTGAAATGACGCTATCAGTTCGTTCTTCTCGTTCGTTACGTCAATGACGTAACTGGCGAGTTTATAATGGAGCGATATTTCCTTCGCATCGGCGTATAAAATACCGGCTGATACCGCTTTGAAGAATGAGATACTGGAATTAATCGCTACCGCAGCGGTACCATGCGAATTTGATGCGGCACCAAACGCGAAATCGGCTAAGGTGAAGATCGCGCCACCATGCACCGTACCAAAACCGTTAAGATGTTTCTCGTTTATTTCCAGCATTGCTCTCGCTCTACCTTCTGAAACTTCTAACAGTTTAATGCCCGTCAACTCCGCATATTTATCCTTCTTTAAAAACTCTTCCATCGTAGTAGTCATCACAACTTCTTAGATCTCGGATAGTTAAATATGTGTGATGTGTGCAGTTCGGAGATTTCAGCACAAGCTTTTTCTTTTTGTAAAACAAGAGAAAGTGTGATGGACATAGAGCAGCTCAGGGAAATCTTAAGTAAGGAGAAGGATACGGGATCGCTGCAAGAATTGCCGGGGGATTTCTGCGAGGACGTGGGAAACTACATAAAGACACTGAAGGACGAAGAGGGAGAAGCGGATGAACGGTGGAGGGAGCATGTGGACGCCGAGATAAGGAGTGCGATAGGCAAAGTAGAGGATATAATCAGAAGGCGTATGGGGAAGATAGTAAAGCACGCCAGTTCGGGCACGAAAACGGCACCAAAGGGAATGTTAGAGGAAGAAGAGGGGATATTTGAGGGTGTCAAAAGCTATGTAGAAGAGGGCAAGGAGCGGCTATTTGCATTGATGTTGGGGGAGAAGGAAGGCGAAGGCGAAAGTGAAGGTGAACGTGAAGGTAAGGGGGAAGAAGTAAAGGAACAGAAGGAGCCTTCGTGGAACATCTTAAAAACGGCTGAGCCCATTCCCGCCAAAGACCGGGATGAGGAACTGCACATCGTCCGGATATTAGAAGACCTACCCACCTTCATGGGTACTGACGGAAGAATTTATAAAGTTAAAAGAGAAGATGTTATTATGTTACCTAAGACCAACGCTGAGATCTTATGTAAGCGAGGGGTTGCAGAGCGATTCGAAGGGAAAGAAAAAGGAGAATAATGGAGCGGAGGTGAACACGGGATAGAAAAATGAAAATGCCAAAACGCATGAGGATTCATTGCCCTTTTTGCAGGAAACATACCGTACACGAAGTGGAAAAGGTAAAAAGGGGGAGGGCTTCTTCATTGAACCGGATAGTAAGGCAGAAGAAACGCAGGTCTGGCATAGGCAATGCGGGTAAATTCTCAAAAGTCCCCGGAGGGGATAAGCCGACGAAGAAGGTCGCTCTCCGGTACAAGTGCACGGAATGCAAGAAATCGCATCAAAGAAAGGGCTTTCGAGTATCTAAACTTGAGCTGGTGGAGTAAAAAATGGAACGTAAAACGGGCAGTAAATTTTTGAGGGTCAAGTGCAATGATTGCGAAAATGAGCAGATTGTATTCGATCATGCATCTACGAGTGTGAAATGCAATGTCTGCGGTAGCACCTTAGTTGAACCGAGGGGAGGAAAGGCGGGGATAAAAGGCGAGATAATCGAGGTTCTTGAATAGATGGTAACAAGGGACGAATGGCCGGAGCGGGGTGAATTAGTCGTTTGCACGGTACGAGAGCTTGAGAATTTCGGCGCTTTCGTCACGCTTGAAGAATACGGGGATAAAGAAGGACTGATTCACATAGCGCAGGTATCCTCCGGCTGGGTGAAGCATCTGCGGGATCACGTGCGAGAAGGGCAGAAGATCGTATGTAAAGTGCTCTACGTGGATGAACGAAGAGGACATATAGATCTATCGTTAAAGGCGGTAAAAGACGGGCAAAAGAGGCAGCGGATAAAAGAGTGGAAGAACGAGAAAAAAGCGAAGAAGTGGCTTAACCTCGCCCTCACCGCGCCCACCACTAAATTCGGAATTAGCAAAGAGGGACTCAACGCGATCGAGATAGCTTTGTTGGATGCTTATGGAAGTCTGTACGACGCATTTGAGGATGTTGTAAGGGCTGGCAAAGGAGTAGTGCTTGAACTTGGAATTAAGGAAGAATACGCAGATGCGATACACGAGGTGGCTATTGCAAACGTAAAACCACCCTCTGTGCAGATAAATGGATATATAGAACTCAAATGTCCTTTACCTGATGGTGTGGGAATAATAAAGGAAGCCTTGACAAAGGCAGAAGGAGTGACAAAGGCAAAACCATCAGACGAAGATAAAGATAAAGATACCACTGGTACCACGGTGGAATGCTTCTACATAGGTGCACCGCGGTATAAAATACGTGTCCGTGCTTCACATTACAAAGAGGCGGAAAACGCATTGAGCGATGCGGCAAATATCGCTATTGAAGTGATAAAAAGGAACGATGGATATGGAATGTTCTACCGCAACCTTCCTTAGCGTAGCACTTCTAAATTTAAATTCAAATTAAACGAGAGAAGGTTTTTAATGAAGTCAAAGATAAGGAAATGTGGGGTATGTGGGGAATATACCTTAAAGGAGATATGCGAGAAGTGCGGTGGTGCGACAAAGAATCCCAAACCTCCGAGGTTCTCCCCTAAAGATCCTTATGGGAAGTACAGAAGGATGATGAAATATGGATGAGATAGAAGTACGTGAATTCAAAAAGGTAAAATTGAAGAAGCCTGTGATGATAGAAGGGCTTCCGGGCGTAGGGAACGTAGGTAAATTAGTGGCTGAGCATATAATACATGAGCTGAACGCCGAGAAGATACTCGAGCTTTACTCATGGCATTTCCCACCACAGGTGTTGGTTGATAACGATGGCACGGTTCGTTTGAGTAAAAACGAACTCTACGCCTGCAAGTCAAAGAAGCAAGACTTATTGATCCTTACCGGTGACCAGCAGAGCGTGACAAATGAGGGGCATTATCTTATCGCAGAGACGCTTCTCGACATTGCACAACAGCATGACGTTTCTCGCATATACACTCTGGGAGGATACGGCATCGGTCAGCTTGTGGAGAAACAAACGGTGCTTGGAGCTGCGAATGACGCTGAGCTTGTAGCGGAGATGAAGAAATACGGCGTGGAATTCAGAGAGGAAGAGCCAGGAGGGAGCATAGTAGGAGCTTCGGGGCTTTTGTTGGGTCTTGGGCAATTGAGGGGCATTCCCGCGGTGTGTTTGCTGGGGCTTACTTCGGGCTATCTAGTAGATCCAAAGAGCGCACAGGCAGTTCTCGCAGTATTGTGCCAGGTATTAAATATCGAATTAGACATGCAGGCTTTGAAAGATCGAGCAGAAGAGATGGAGAAAGTTGTCGAACGACTGAGAGAGATGGAGCAGGCACAGGTTCCACGGGTGAGGGAGGAAGAGTTGGGCTACATTAGATAGCCTCGAGAAACCCTAAATTGTTGACACCGATTAACACTCGTGGGCTCTGCCCATCACGGGCTCCGCCCGTGCCCCCGCAAGCCCAGGAGGGGCTTACCCGCAAGCCCTGAAAGGGCTTAATGATAAAAATCAACTTTGTTCTTCACCCTAAACAAATCCGTGTAAATCAGTGTTAATCTGCGTCTAACATAAAGAGACGGCAGTCATACCACATATACAAAAAAATACCAAATCCCAATACAATACTACCAATTTTGGATTTACTTGGTAGTATTGGTCATTGGGATTTTCGTTGTTCTGTGCTGTTATCAGGCGGACTCAGAGGTTAGTATCTTCAGAGATGCGGGCATTTTAACGACGTCGCCCACTTTTAGCCCTACGACGTATTCCAAATTCTTCTCTTTCGCGATGTCCACAATCCTCTGTGTGATTACGCCGTCGAACACCACGCAATTCGCATTCTCATCCGTCTCCTTCAATTCTTTTGCGAGATCACGTACCGTGGTCTCCTTTAGTACGTTCTTCTCTTTGTCTAACAGTCGAGCCTTAAAGGTGCCTTCGAGTTCTTCGAGCTGCGTTTTAAACGGGTTTGGAATCGGAGCTTTTTCCTCCTTCTCCTCTTTGACTTTCTTTCTTTGTATTACTCGCCGTGGCACTTTTTCTTGTTCCTTTTTCTCCTTACCGTATTCTTGCTGCTCTACCGGCGCTTTATTATGCAGTGCTTTCGTTATCTCCTTGTATGCCATGTCCTCCACGCTTCTTCCCTCGGGCACTGTTGCAATATAATCCACATCCGCGATTTGTAAAAGCTCCTTTAAGATGAGGTCCCCGCCTCGATCACCATCTACGAGTGCCGTAACGGTCTTCCTCTTGCTCAATTTATTTATCACCGGCGATATATTCGTGCCCTCCACGGCGATGGTGTTTTTAATCCCGTATTTAAGCAGATTTAACACGTCCGCTCTTCCTTCCACCACTAATATGGCATCGGAGCTCTCCACGTTTGGTCCCGCCGGCAATCCCTTGTACTGCGTTATCTCCTCCATTCGCACCGCTTGCTTCACTTCGTTCACCATCATTTCACTGTCTATGCCTCTCTCCACAACTTCATGCATTAGCTGCTTTGCTCGATCGGTTATCCTCTTCCTCTTCGTCGCTCGTATGTCCTCCATCGTTGTAACGTTCACCTGTGCAATACACGGACCCACTCTATCTATGGTCTCCAAAGAAGCAGCCAGTATCGCGGTCTCCACCTTGTCCAAACCGGAGGGTATAAGTATCTCTCCTCGCGATTTCCCGCCCTTCGACTCTACGTTCACCTCTATTCTACCTATTCGACTGCTCTTCTGCAAGTCTCTCAAGTCCAATTCTTCGCCTAATAAACCTTCTGTTTGACCAAATATTGCACCCACCACATCCGATTTCTCAACGAAACCCTCTGCTGTGATGTTAGCATGAATAACATATTTTGTTGTATCTACGTCATGCATTTTATTTACCTCCTCTAAAATTTCATCTCCATCTCCTTTACCTTTTGACTTTGCCATCACCATACCCTTCTATCTATCCCGGCAACAGGATTCTTCCAATTATATATATGTATACTTGTAAAGGATAAAAAGATGGGCTCGATGCGATTCGAACGCATGACCTCCGCCTCGTGAAGGCGGTGTCATAACCAACTAGACCACGAGCCCTTACTTCCGCTTATAAAGGATAAATCATGAGGTGATTTAAATAATTTTTCATTTAGCTTGCAAATCCAGAAGTAAAACGAGAGAAATGAAGATGGAAGTAATAAAAGGCGGACTTTGCGCGGTGAACGGTGTAAGGGCATACGGAATAAAAGAGGGAAATAAGGGGTTAGCTTTGATAGAAGGTGAAGGAAAAGCTACGGGTATGTTCACTTCAAACAAAACAAGAGCAGCACCCGTGAGGTTTACGAAGAAGCAGCTTGAGAAGGGCAGAATAAGTGTGATAATCGCAAACAGCGGCTGTGCAAATTGTTTCACTGGCGAGCGGGGGATAAGGAATGCGGAAAAGATGGCTGAACTCGCTTCGTCATGTTTGGGCGTTGATAAAGAAATGGTGGCAGTTGCATCTACCGGTCCTATTGGGGAACAGTTGGATATGAGGTTGATAGAACGTCAGCTCGGCGAAGTCGTGAAGGGATTGACCGCCGGAGAAGAGGGCAGCACGGCCGCGTCGAAGGCTATCATGACCACCGATGCGTTCCATAAAGAGACGGCGGTAAGCGTCGAGACGGGCAAGGATGAGCGGGTGGTAATAGGTGGAATAGCGAAAGGGTCGGGGATGATTGCCCCCCGTATGACCACTGCCACCATGCTCGCTTTTATTTATACGGACGCTTCTGTGGAGGAAGAAGTCCTGAGGAGGAGTTTGAAACATGCGGTTGACAATTCGTTCAATATGACCGTAGTGGATGGCGATATGAGCACGAACGATATGGTATTGCTTGTAGCCACGGGTAAGAGCGGAGGCAAGATAAGCGAGGGGGATTTTAAAGCCGGGTTA
>JAUWPM010000012.1 GCA_030611585.1 Methanosarcinales archaeon
TACAAACAGATTAAATGAAACAGGGAAGCTTCTAAAAATTAAGATTGTGGACCACGTCATAATAGGAAAAGACAATTATTATAGTTTTAGAGAGAATCAAAAAATAACTTAATTAAACGGCAGTATCCGCCAAATCCCCACACGTTAGCTTGGCTTGTTTCAATACAAGTTCTGTAGCAACCTTTTGCTTATCTGGCGGATAACCATACTTTCTAAGTAATCGTTTAATAGAAACCCTTAATTTAGCCTGGATATTCTCCCTTAATGTCCAATCAATGGATATGTTATTTCTTATTACTTTGCTTAATTCTGTAGCCATTGTTCTTAATGTCTCATCTCCCAAAACTTGAACGGCGCTGTCGTTATCTGCCAATGCATCGTAGAAAGCAAGCTCTTCTTCAGTTAAATTTAACTGCTTTCCTCGATTTTTATCGTCTCTTATCTTCTTTGCCAAATTCACTAATTCTTCGATTACCTGAGCAGTCTCAATGCTTCTATTTTGGTATCGTTTAACGGTTCTTTCGAGCATTTCAGCAAAGGACCTGGCTTGCACAATGTTTCTCTTTTGCATTGTTTTGATTTCATCATTGAGTAGTTTTTTTAACGTTTCTAACGCTAAGTTCTTGTGTTCCATACCTTTAATATCTGCAAGGAACGTATCCGACAATATTGATACTTCGGGGTTCTTTAATCCTGCTGCTTTGAAAATATCAACTACTTCTTCAGTGGCTATTGCTTTGGATACGATCTGTTTAATTGCAGAATCTAATTGCTCTTCGCTTTTCCCTGTGGTAACTGTAGTTTTAGCTAAAGACGCTTTAACTGCCTGGAAAAAACCGACTTCATCGCGGATTTTTAGTGCCGCTTCATTTGGGACGGCTAATGCAAATGCTTGTGAAAGTTCCGTCACATATTTGAGTAATCTTTCTTTGCCATCATTTTGCTTTAGAACATAGTCAATAGCAGCAGGGATCAATGCCATTTTCTCGTTTGGCGTGCCAGTAAAGAATTTTTCATAATTAAAGCCGTGGAATAAATTAACCAGAATCTCATATTTTTCCAGCATTACGCTAACGGCATCGTCCTGATTGAATGTAGGTTTGCCTTTACCGCCGCTTTCCGTGTAAGTAGCTAAAGCTTCCTTTAAGTCAGGAGCAACGCCTAAATAATCAACAATTAATCCGCCGGGCTTGTCTTTGAAGACCCTGTTGACTCTTGCGATAGCCTGCATTAATCCATGACCACGCATTGGTTTATCAAAATACATTGTGTGCAAGCTCGGTGCATCAAATCCGGTGAGCCACATATCCCGGACAATGGCAATCGTAAATGGGTCTTCCGGGTCTTTGAATCTTTCTGCAAGTTCTCTTCTTCGCGGTTTAGTTCTTACATGCTCCTGCCAACCATGAGGGTCAGAAGCAGAACCAGTCATAATTACCTTGATAATGCCTTTGTCATCTTCCTTGCCGTACCAATCGGATTTTAATTTAACTATTTCATTATGTAAATCAACGCAAATACGCCTGCTCATACAAACTATCATTGCTTTGCCTTCCATTGCTTCCTGTCTCTGTTCAAAATGTTTAACGATGTCCATTGCCATCTGGTGGATTCTTTTTGTACTGCCGACTACAGCCTCTAATTGCGCCCATTTTGATTTTAATCTCTCTTTTTTGTAGACTTCTTCGTTTTCGGTGACTTCTTCGAATTCCGGGTCAATCTTCGGTCTTTCTTCTTCTTTTAGCTTTATTGGCGCTAATCTACTTTCGTAATAGATTCTTACTGTTGCTCCATCTTCTACGGACTGCTGTATGTCGTAAATATCAATATAATCACCAAAGACTGCCGGCGTACTCCTGTCAGAAAGTTCGATGGGCGTGCCGGTAAAACCAATAAAAGAAGCATTTGGCAGTGCATCTCTAATATGCCTTGCAAAGCCGTTAATAAACGCATATTGAGAACGGTGAGCTTCGTCTGCAATTACGATTATGTTTTTCCTTTCTGACAGAACAGGATAGGTTTCCCCTTTTTGTTCGGGGAAGAATTTTTGGATTGTTGTGAACACGATACCGCCGGAAGCCACATTTAAGCTCTTCTTAAGGTCTTCCCGGTCTTTTGCCTGAGCTGGTGACTGTCTTAGTAACGATTGAGAAGCGCTGAATGTATTGAATAGCTGGTCATCTAAATCGTTCCTGTCGGTTAATACAACAATTGTCGGATTCTCCAGCTTTTTATGGAGGATTAGCTTTCCGGTATAGAACACCATTGTAAGGCTTTTGCCAGAGCCCTGGGTGTGCCAAACAACACCAACTCTTTTGTCTCTGTTGATGGCTTCTATTGTCTTCTTAATCGCCTTGTTTGTCGTGTGGTACTGGTGATAAGCAGCCAGTATCTTGGTGGTTTGACGGCGTCTTTTTTCAAATGTGATGAAATTCCTGATTAAATCCAGGCATCTTCCTTTTTCGAACATCCCCTGCAAAAGAACCTGCAATTGCGGTAAAGCCCTTGGTGCGAGTTCTTTTCCATCTATTGTTTTCCATGGCAAGAACCATTCCTGATTAGAAGTGATAGTTCCAGCCCTTGCCTGTGTCCCGTCACTCACCACTAATAATTCATTATATGTGAACAGGGACGGAATCTCCTCTTTATACGTTTGCAATTGGCGATATGCAGACCCGATTGTTGCCTCTTCATCAGCAGGATTCTTTAATTCAATTACTGCCAGCGGCAGACCATTTACAAACACGACAATGTCTGGTCTTCTGTTGTGGTTGCCTTCAATAACGGTGAACTGGTTTACCGCTAAAAAATCGTTGTTTTCAGGGTTTTCAAAATCAAATAATCTTACAATATCCCCCTTGATTCTGCCTTCATGCCGGTATTCTACATCTACGCCATTAACCAGGTAGTTATGGAAGTTTTTGTTATTGACAACTAATTTAGGGCTTTCTGTTCTAAGAATCTGTTTGATTGCTCGTTCTTTTGCCTCGTCTGGAATAGTTGGGTTGAATTTATCTATTGCTTCTTTTAGCCGTTCAACCAAAACAACAGTTTCATAACTCCTTCGTTCCGGATTTTCGCCGTCAGGCGAGATGTCGGGACCGTGAAGTATTTTGTAGCCCAACTCATCTAATATCTCAAGTGCGGCTTCTTCAATGTGTGATTCTGTTATGTGTGGCATTTATTATACTTCTCTTTTCCAAATTGAAATAGCTTTTTTAGCTAAATGTTCTGCTCTGTTTAATATCTCTTTTTCGTTCCAAGTGTCCGGTTCTCTAAAATATTTGTTCAATTCAAAATGGCTGTTTTCTAGTATTTTTTTCTTTTCTGCAAATGATTTTTTGGATAATTCAGGATTGTATCCTGTTAGAGTGAGGTTTCCTAATGTATGTAAATATAACGAATGTGTGTTACTATAATTTGGGCCAAGTATAGTTTTCCACTCATCTGGTAACTTTTCAGGATCATCATCTACCTGTGGCATGATATGTTCTATCTGAATCTTATCAAATTTTGGAGGTTCTTTGTGCTGATGCGATTCCTCTATGCTTTCCAAAATAAGGGAACATTTGTTATATCCACTTTTATAGAGTGCTTTAGTTTTAATGCCCTCCTTAAAACTTTCATCATCAGGCCAGTCTTTTTTTAGTACCTCTTTTAGCGAATCAGCAAATCTATTCTTATCTATCTGACTATGATTGTAAATGCTTATAAATAAATTGTTTAATTTGTTAGTAGGATAGGTGCAAAAGAACCTTCGAATAACAAAAGACTCTATTATATCGAGTATATCGCTGAATTGTTCGTGTGAGACTTTACCATCAGAATAGTCTTTATATAGGTTTAATAACAAGGGATATGCAGTTCTAATTTCCCATTTGTTTAGTCTGATGAACCTTTTTCTTAATTCCTCTTCTGGTTCTTTTTTAGGATTAAGTAATCTGCTATAATAAATTGAATATTCATGAAGTTTCTTCAATTCACCCTCGACATCTTCTTCTGAATTTGTCTCCAACTCTGACTTTAGATCAGCATAAGTCCTTTTAATTTTTACAAATGTTCCATCCTTTAAAGTATATCTCCAAAAGAATGTTTCTAGTTCATCTCCTAATAGAACCTCCATAGGTCTCCAATATTCTTTATATAACTCCTTTTGTTTATCTTCTGATGCAATTTTCATAAATATATAATTTCTAATAAGATCTGCTTGGGTTAGCAGAGTACCTTTAGCATTTAAGCTCTCAAAAATCAAGTATGGATTTTCCTGTCTATCTGCATCAATACTAACAAGAATTAACTTATTGATGATAATACCTCTTAATTTCTCGAGGTCTAATTCATCCTCAAGCGATTCTAACTTCTTTGTAAAAAAGTCGTAGGTGTCTTTTAACTTACTGTTTTCTATGTTCTTTTCCGATATTATTATTTTTCTGAATATTTCTCTGTCGGCTTCACTAAGGATTAGTTTGAATCGATTCTCTCCAGATTCTTGTTCGTTCAACAAATAACCATATTCTATTTTTCTTCTAATTTCTTCATTTTTTTCTTTAAAAATATTTCTAAGGCAGGTCAAAAGAACCATCAATGTAGCAATTCTCTGCTGTCCACCAATAAGGTACAATTTTCTTGTATCAACGCTACTTGTTGGAACATCAACCCTAACAATTGGACCCAAGAAATGAGTTGCTTTATCGTCCTTGTCAATATTAGAATAGAGTTTTATTATATCATCCCATAGGGTTCTTACTTGTTCTTTTTCCCAGCTATAAGATCTTTGGAATATGGGGATAACCATCTGCAAGTTAAAATTCAAAATTCTGTGCAAAGCAACCGCTTCTGCATGCATTCAATTTACCTCCGTTTCTGGAACTTTCACCCTAATTTGACCTGACATTAGTTTGGGAAGAAGGGTGTCTCTAGTTTTGGATAATGTTTTTCTTTCTTTTTTATTATGCATAATTTTATTTAGCAGTTGATTAGCTAAATCATCAAATTTTGATAATAAATCCTCATCCGGAATAGCAAAGCTATAGTCTTTGATTCTTCCCTTATCAGTATGTGGTATTGATGTTCCTGTTGTATTTTGATTTATCTCCGCTTCTTTTCTCTTCAAGAAATAAAATAGATAAGGGTTAGTTATGGTAGGATCAGTAACAATAACTTTTGAGAGTGTCGAGCCCACTATACCACTGTAACCAATCTCCATTCTGCCTGAACTAGCACCATCCATAACCATAATGGGCTCAGTAGTTTCAACGATTACCATTTTTTCTGGATTTGCATAATTTGGCTTACCGCCATTGAATGTATCTATCAATATTTGCTGTAAATAACCTTTAAAGCATTTATCAGAAACAGATTTGGGTTTTCTACCTTTTATAAACTGAATACAATCCTCTAACTTTCTTACTTCCCACCCCTTCGGAATCCCTTTTTCCAGCTCTTCATTGAAAATCATCTCTCCGCCAGACGATTTGTAAGGTTTGCCTTCTTCATTTGGAAACTCAAAATCAACAAACCAATGTTTGAATAATGCTTGAGCTATGGCTTCGAGGGTTTTGTTCTGTTTTTGAAGAAGCTCTATTTTTGAGTCAAGGTCAGAGAGGATTTTTGCGATGGATTTTTGCTCCTCAGAATTATTTGGCAATGATAAGGATATATTTTCGAATTCGCTTTTATTTACAATTGGCATCGTCGAACCTGATGTTGCTAATAATTTTAGATGAGAATAAATACTTTTTAGCTTATAATAAATAAAGTTATAATCATAGTCCTTCTCAATAATAATTGAATTAATCTGTTGATTAGTTAAACATTTTACTTTAGTTATTGCAATCTTTCCCATATCAGAACCTATACATGTAACAATTATTGAATTTGTTGGTAAGATTTGATTCTTATGTTTTTGCTCACCTAATGAAGAAATGCGTCTTTCTGCATCAAAAATATTCTTGTTATAATTTTTAAAATCTGTTGGTGTAACAAATAGGATACCGTCTCCAAAGTATTCTGGATTTTTACTTGAAGGAGTTTTTCCAGTAATTACTTTTCCAACTTCTTTTATCTTTCTGACTTCCCAACCCTCAGGAATTATTCCTATTTCAGTTTGTTTGAATTTAGACTGCTGGTTCATATTTTTTCCCGTCTTTAAACCAAGTTAAAGATGGCTTTTCGGTTTTTAAAAATTTAATAAATAAACCCCACTCATACACATATTCTCCTCTTTTTTCAGTGAATAATTCCAATTTTCTTATATCACAGGGATCATCTTTTTCACCCTTTTTTGTTTCTATAACCAATAAATTATCCTTTGTCGCTCTTCTGTGAACTATGATGTCTGGATATATTTTATCTGTCTTTTTTTGTTTAGAACAACCCTTAATGCCCTTTAGCATTTTTGTAGTATTAAACATTTTTCTATTGTATTCACAATCAACATGCCATTCTGGAAACAGAATTTGAAGATACTCTGCCAATTTGTGGGAAATAGACCTCTCGTTAACCTGGTATCTCAATAAAAATGAGTCATTCTTAAATAAAAAATCAATAGCAATGTTTACTTTTTTCTTTATTTCGTCAAGTTCATATTTCATACCCAATATCCTCCAGATTCTTCTTAATCACTTCATCAAGCTTCTTTCCTTCTTCCATCTGCTCTTTAAGTTGAACGGTTAATTCTTTCATCTTTTCTTCAAAAGGTATCCCATCATCTTCCTCTTCGGGAAAACCAACATACCTTCCCGGAGTCAGGATGTGCCCCTGTTTTCTTACTTCTTCCAGAGTTGCAGACTTGCAAAATCCCAGAACGTCTTCATATTTTCCGCCTTCTCCTCTCCAGGCATGATAAGTGCCTGAAATCTTCTTAATCTCTACATCAGTTAATTCCCTGTGTCTTCTGTCAATCATTTCACCCATATTGCGCGCATCAATAAACAGGATTTCTCCGCTTCTATCTCTGAATTTGTTGTTTGTCTTGTCTCTGGAAATAAACCAGAGGCAAGCAGGAATCATTGTATTGTAAAACAGTTGGGAAGGCAGAGCAATCATGCAATCAACCAGATCAGCTTCAACAATATTTTTCCTGATTTCTCCTTCGTTTGAAGTGTTAGAACTCATTGAGCCATTTGACAGAACAAAACCCGCTATTCCATGCGGTGCTAAATGATGTATCTTGTGCTGCACCCAGGCAAAATTAGCATTGCCTACCGGCGGCACGCCATATTTCCATCTTGCATCGTCTCTCAAATGCTCTCCGCCCCAATCGCTCATGTTAAATGGCGGATTAGCAAGTATAAAATCCGCTTTCAGGTCTTTATGCAAATCATTGTGGAAACTATCCCCAAGTTGAATATTCCCGTCAATCCCGCGAATAGCCAGGTTCATCTTGCTGAGCTTCCATGTTGTAGGGTTAGACTCTTGCCCAAAAATATGAATATCGTCAATCCGTCCATTATGCGCACGTATAAATCCTTCACTCTGAACAAACATTCCGCTCGAACCACAACAAGGGTCATAAACCCTGCCTTTGTATGGCTCAATCATCTCTACAAGAAGCTTAACAATACTTTTTGGCGTGTAGAACTGTCCGCCTTTTTTTCCTTCTGCACTGGCAAACTCGCCTAAAAAATATTCATATACTCTGCCGAGAATGTCTTCTGATCTGCTTTCATAATCGCCCAAGCCAATTGTCCCGATAAGGTCAATTAATTCGCCCAACCTTCTTTTATCCAGAGTGGGACGAGCATAATCTTTTGGCAGCACACCTTTTAATGAAGGATTTTCCTTCTCAATCAACTCCATCGCATCGTCAATTATTTTTCCTATTTCGGGCTGCTTAGCGTTCTTTTGCAGATAACTCCACCTTGCTTTACCGGGAACCCAGAATACGTTTTCCATGCTGTATTCATCACGATCTTCTGGGTCAGCACCCTCACTTACCTGTTCTTGTATCTGCTCGTGTCGCTCCTCAAAAGAATCCGAGATGTACTTTAAAAAAATCGAACCCAATACAACGTGTTTATACTCGGCGGCATCCATGTTGCTTCTTAATTTGTCTGCTGCTTTCCAGAGTTTTTGTTCAAAGCCCAAATGCGCACCGTTATTTGACATTTTTATTCTTCCTTTCTTTTAGTCATTTGCCACACCTATAATAACTTATTCTTTCACTTCCCAATGCCCGCCTCGGGCAGGGCCGATTCTTTTGATTATGCTTTTTTCTTTTAATCGTTGAAGTATCTTTTCAATTCCTCTTGTAGTAATTCCAACCTTTCCCGCTAATTCTAAAACGGTTATTTTGGAATTCTGTTTCAGTAGGACAATCACTTTTAACTCATTTTCACCGAACTTTTCACCGAACTTTTCTACCACAGTTTTCACTCTAGTTTTCTCCACAGTTTTCTCCACAGTTTCTTGAGATTCCGCTCCAGTACCTTTAATCATTGTTCTATCAAACAAATTCACATAGAAAGAATACTCATAGAACTTGAATTCAGGAGCCGGCAAATTTGATGATTCCATTGCCTTTCTTATCCTGTTAATCCCTGTCCCCAGCTTTTCAACAAAAATGGTTCTTGATAATAGTGACGCAACAATAGGGTTTCTTGTTTTACTGATTGTGCCAAACTCTTCTGGCTTTAACCATTTAACAAGTCCGCCGGGATTGAAAACAACTATTTTATTCCTATATACCTCCACCATAACATCAGAAGATTTATCAAAATAATCTCTGTGCATTATTGCATTTACTATTACTTCTCTGTATGCTTCTTCAGGATACTGAGGTATTTCTTTTCTCCTTGCAGTCTTTATTTCAAACTCAATCTTTATCCTTCTTTTTACAAAGTTGATTGCCTGCTTTATGTTTTCCAAAATCCCATCGTCGTATATTTTCCTATCTAAAATATTCACCTTATCATTCGTTTGATATTCTGCACAAACAACTTTTGAGGTTATAAAGAATTTCGCAGGATTTTTGGCAAAAAACAATACACCGGCATTATTCAGCAAAATTCTATTTTTTACTTTTTTAGCAACACCAAGATTAATAAGCAGAGATTTATCATCATTAATATCTGTTAATTTAGCTTCTTTCAGATAATCACTAAATTTCTGTTTATCAAAATCATCAGGATAGTTAAAATCTTCATTTATCTGCTCGTCAAATGTCAGTTTCCCCTCAGTATAAGCAAAAGAAAGAATCTCATCTCTTGAAAGTTTCTGGGAATTTGAGCCATTTCTTACAAAAAAGCCCTGCGAGCATAAATAGGGCTTTTTGTCGCCCTCTGGCACTTCAACAACTAATATCCTGTTTTTATAGGTAGATTGCTTGATTTCAATAGGCGGGTCACAATTTCTTGCAGTATCAAATACTTGAGATTTAAGTTTATTTGTAACTCTTATTCCTTTTAGTTCTCCATTATCTGCCACTCCAATAAAAATTTTACCCCCTTGAGAATTGGAAAAGGCTACAATCTCTTTTGCAAGACTTTTATCAACGCCCTCTTTAAATTCCGCAAAGAAACTTTCGCCAGTTTTCAGGATAAGTTCAAAATCTTTCTCGTTCATTTTACAATTCCTCCTTCAAAAGCCCCTGAATCTCCCCGATAACCTCTTTTATATCGCTCTCAATCTCTTCCAGAGGTCTTGGTGGTTTGTATTCATAAAAATGTTGAGTAAAGTTAATCTCATAGCCAACATATTTCGGATATGGTTCGCGTTTCATCCTTTCACTTCCCAATGCCCGCCTTTTGCAGGGCCTATCCTTGTGATTATGCCTTTTTCTTTTAATCGTTGAAGTATCTTTTCAATTCCTCTTGTAGTAATTCCAACCTTTCCCGCTAATTCTAAAACGGTTATTTTGGAATTCTGTTTCAGCAGGACAATCACTTTTAACTCATTTTCACCGAACTTTTCACCGAACTTTTCTACCACAGTTTTCTCCACAGTCTTCTGAGCAGGACTTGGCACGTAATGTTTACGCTTAAATGTTGTGACAAAGATTCCAGCAACCACCTCAAAATCGGCATCTGGCTCTTTATCCAATATTAAGCTAATCCCCCTGCCCCACTTCTCCACAAAACGAACTTCATGAAACATGTCAGCGATTTCCTCGTTCCTCCTTCTGGAAACCATTTTATTCTTGATTTGCTCAATAGTTAGACCACCATATAACCCGCCAGGGCTCCTGACTTCCAGCCAGTCCTTAAAGACAGCCATATTTACCGAATCACGTTCATAATAGTCCCGGTGACAAAAGGCATTGATAATCGCTTCCCGAAAAGCATCTTCGTCAATTTCCGGAATATCAATCCTGCGCATTCCTTCTAACCTCATGCCAATATGGATATTTTTGAGAATGTATTCCTTTTGAACTCTAAAGCTTCATTTTCTTCCATACTCCCTCTATTTCACCGCCTCGCCACTAAAGAAGCATTGTGTATATTTGTAAATATTTGTACTCAATATAAAAACAGTTGAGGCTTTAAGAATCACTAAATGAAAAGAAGAAGCTATTTTGAATGGTTGCACGTAATATTGGTACTTGTGCTTTTCTGTGGCTTTTTAACCGGAGCCTGTGCTGGCCATGAGGAACAGCCCGTCATCGCGTTGACCGACCTCGATTTTAATAATGACGGATTTATCAATCAGATAGACTTAGATATCTTGAAGTCGCACTTCAACGAACGATATAACTGGTACGTTCCGTGGGATGTGAACGCGGATTTCCGATGCGATTATAAGGATTTTTATTATTTCGCCGACCATGTTCCTTTGGATTATCGGTATCGAGTAGCGGTAAATATCTCGGCGTGGAACCTCTCCAATTACACCATAGAGCGAGGTAAAGAGCCTGCAATTATCCTTGACGAGGTTATTTATCCTCAGACTCCAAACCGAACGGTGGCGTGGATAGAGCATTATACGAGCCTTGAATCACCTAAGAACGACGATGCAGTCTGTGTTCATTACACACGGGACCTCTGCAGATTGGCGTACAAAAATTTAGGGTCGAAGACGATAGCCTGGGGCTCTTCCGGCGTGCACGCTTACGGAATGATATACACTGGTGGAAACTGGCGGGATTTGTCTAATTGGTTTATCATTGATCCATACTGGAAATTGTACGACGAGAATATCCTGACCTCAATGGGCTTTCACGACACGCATACAATAAAAATCCTGCTGGATGAGGGGCGTTATGGCTATTGGGCAATCCATCTATCAGTAGATTACCAGAATAACACGGTTTATGACCCTTATAAAGCGGAGTACCGGATAGGGAAATTTAGAGAGCCTGAGTAAGCACTTTTCCTGTTTTTCTTTTAGCACAAACCTTTCTTTGAAAAGAAAGCTTTACCACAGAACTTTTTCCGAAAACGCTTTTCCTGTTTTTCTTTTAGCACAGGTTTTCTTTTTTCTAAAAAGAAAAAGTGTTGCTACATCTCTCCCGGCGCTTCAATGCCCAACACCGCTAAAACGTCACGTAAACCAATTCGTGCACAATCTACGAGACCCAACCGCGCTTTTCTTAGCTCATCCTCCGCATTTAACACCGGGCAATATTTATAAAACAAATTGAAACTTTCCGCAAGCTCCCGTGCATATTTAGTAACCTGGTGTACCTTTAAATCCGCAGCCGCCGCCTCGATGACATAGCCAAGCTTGGATAGCTTCTTTATCAATTCCGTTTCGCTTGGCTCCTTCAGCCGCGAGGCATCGTAATCCTTACTCACTGCGACGTAACCTTGTTCCTGTGCTGCCCGTAGTATGCTGCACGCGCGTGCATGCGAATATTGAATGAACGGCGCGCCTTTCTTCTCGATATCCAGCGCATCGTCAAAATCAAACACGATATGCTTATCCGGCGATACTTTCACCATATCATACCGTAACGCACCAATGCCCACTTTGCGTGCGATTTCACGCTTCTTACTATCATCCAAATCGGTTCTTCGCTTATCCACCTCGTCATACGCCCGTTCCTCGATCTTTTCCATCAGCTCGTCCGCCGAGATATATCTACCCGCTCGCGTGGATAAAGAGCCGGATGGCAGAGATACAAACGCGAAGATGACGAATTCCGGTGATTTTACGCCCAGTAGTTCCAGCGCTTTTGACAATTGCTGCGAGACCAACTCGTGATCTTTACCAAATACGTCTATCACCCGGTCACAGTTCTCGCCTTTCCAGCGGTGGTATGCGAGGTCCCGTGTCGTGTACAGCGAAGTTCCGTCAGCCCTTTGTATCACCAACGCCTTTTCAATCCCCTCTAATTGCAGTAAAATTGCCGAACCTTCAAGTTTTATGTTGCCCTTGCGCGTTAACTCCTCGATTACCCCTTTCACCGCTCCACTTCTCGCAAATGTACTCTCCCACACGAATACAACGTGCTGAATGTTTAACCGTTTAAAAGATGCTTGAATGCCCGAAAGGCATTTCTGTACCGCGACTTCGTATTTCCGCACGACTTCCGCATCCCCTGCCTCGTATCGTCTCATGAGTTCTCCTACTTCATCCAGAAATTCGTCGTTCTCTTCCAGCATTCTATTCGCAGCGATGTAAACGTCAGCAACGGCATGGTCTGCCTTTTTCGTTTCGTCGTATGCAATTCTGTCCGCACCCCACACGACAACTGCTATTTGCCTACCCATGTCATTCAAATAGTACTGCGTCTCCACCTCGTACCCCGCGCGCTCTAAGACTCGAACCAGCACGTCGCCAATAATAGCGTTTCTGAGATGCCCAATGTGCAGTGGCCCGTCGGGATTCGCCGACGTATGCTCAAGTATAATCTTCTCTTTCTTTCTATCTGCGGCTATGCCATTTTTTAACCCTTGCAAAGTCTTACGCAAGAAGGAATCGTTCACAGAGAAGTTGATATAAGGACCGACTGCAACGGCATCTCCAATCAACATATCTCCAGTCGGTAGCTCCAGATGATTCACAATATCCGCTGCGATGGTTGCCGGTGGCTTTTTGTACGTACGCGCTAAGGAGAACGCAATTCGGGATGACAGATCCGCATGCTCACTCTCATCTAAATCCAGTGTCAAATCCTTATATTCGTACGATGCCTTTTCCAATGCGTCCTTCAGCACGCGTTCTGCTTCATTTTTGAATTTGAGAAACATAGTCTGTGATAGTAGTTGGTATTTGGCTTTTTAAAGATTTTATCTTCCGTAAACGCCTGCGTGAAGCACAACGTTTCTTAAAATTCTTTTCTTCTGGTAAAAGAAACGATTGCACATGCTCACTTTCGTTGGTCTCGGATTGTACGATGAGAAGGACATAACCGTGAAAGGGTTAGAGGCGATAAGAGCGGCAGATACAGTTTTCGCAGAATTTTACACCTCGCCGCTATGTGGCAAAACGGTAGAAAAGATGGATGCAATGTACGGCAAACAAATTGTCATGTTAGAACGCAGCGACGTAGAGGAGCATGCAAAGGAGACAATTTTAAAGCGCGCAAAGTACCAGAACGTGGTTCTACTCAGCGGCGGCGATGCGATGATTGCCACTACGCACGTTGATCTGCGGCTCAGGGCGATGGATATGGAAATCGAGACGAGAATAATACACGCACCATCCATCTCTTCGGCGGTTGCAGGGGTATGCGGGCTTCAGAATTACAAGTTTGGTAAATCCGCAACGGTCTCGCCGCCTTACAAGGGAGGAGTCATATCTGAAGTACCTTACGACACGATACGAGCAAACAAAGAGCAGGGGTTGCATACACTGCTCTATCTTGACCTTTCGATGCGTATACGGGATGCGCTAAGGCTACTGGAGGCGGTTGAGGAAAGCAGAAGCGAAGAGCTACTTAAAAAGTCGCTACTTATCGGGATAGCGCGGGCGGGCTCTGATAAGCCGGCTGTGAAAGCGGATTACCTAACTGCATTGAAGCACTACGACTTTGGTGAGCTTCCGCAGGTGCTCGTTGTCCCCGGTGAACTCCATTTCTTAGAGAAGGAGGCGTTGATAAAGATCGCACAAGCTCCTGCAAGTATTTAAGCTTGCATGTGTGTGTTTATTATTTGCAAATCCCGGGATATTGAACGCGAAACGAAAACTCTAAAGCTTCTTTTTGATCTCCGCAATCACATTATCCACTTTGTCTGTTACCCAGTATTTCCTTATCGCCTTCCCCTTTGACTTCGGGCTTTCGGATATTTCGTACTTGCTATTCACGAATCCACGTTCCTCCAGAGCAAGCAGATGATAAGAAACGAGTCGCCTTTCTTCCCCCATCGCTTTGCTTATCTGATTTATGTGCATCGGATTCTCTGCCAGCAGCTCCACTATCCTATATCTTATCGGGTGCAAAAGCACGTGCGCATCCTCAACTAAACTGTCTTCGATTTTCATGCTAATTTTTTAGCGTAACACTACTTATAAACTTTTCGCTTTTAAACGAGGTTCACGATATGCAAACGTGTATCGGGAATTATATCACGCGAGAATCCTATTTAGAAGAAATCCAACTCTTCAAGCTTATCTAATAATTCTTTCTCCCCTATGACCACAACGGTATCTCATTCCTTTATTTCATCTTCAGGACCAACGTTAGCTATGACCTTCCCCGCTCTAATTATCGCAACTATTGACGCCCCTGCTCTTTCCTTTATCCGCAGTTCCTTTACTTTCTTATTCGCAATTTTTGCGCCTTTTTCAACCGTTAAACTTTCTAAAGAGGTCTCTCCCGTTTTCGTAACAAACTCCAGGAAATCAACGACTGCCGGCTTTGTCAAGCTCTTCGCCAACCTCCGCCCGCCTATCTCTTCTACCATAACCGATTTCTTCACGCCAATGCTGTACAGCCTCTTAGCAACCTCTTTCGAACTCGCTCTCGTCACTATCTCTAAGCCTTTATTGAGTTCTTTCGCCGTAATGCACAGGAATAAATTATCAGCATCCAAGGGTAGTGTGGATACCAACCCGGAAGCTCGTTCCACGCCCGCTTCTATCAAAACCTCATCCTTTGTTGCATCGCCTTCCACTACGGGTATCCCCTTCTTCCTCAGCTCTTTTAGCGGCTTTGGATCCTGCTCAATCACTACAAAGTCCAGACCTTCGCTTCTAAATTCATCTGCTATTACTTCCCCCGTGCGACCGCCACCGCATATTATCACGTGATTGTTCATCTTCGCAACACTCCTTTTAACCCTTGCTACACCCAAATCGGCGCGTAACCTTCCTTCCAGTACAGACCCTATTATCTCTGTTAGCACATATATAGCTACGCCAACGCCAGATAGGATCAATCCTACCGCGAATATTCTCCCGTAGAAAGTGTGAGGAACTATATCGCCATATCCAACGGTGGTAATTGTGGTGATAGTCAAGTATAAAGTGTCGAAGAGGGTGAGTTGTTGTTGAGCTTCGAGATACCAAAATCCCACAGTCCCTACCGCAACCACCGTGAATAATAAACTAATACCGATCAATGCACGTCGTATTGCTTCCGTATCTTACACACACCTCCTATATTCTATCCGTCCCGCTAATTCTCAGACATACTCCTCTTCCAGCACAATTTCTCCACCTGCGAACTTCTTTATGTACTCCAAAGCTACGATCGCACCTTCTTTGAGTTCTGCATGAGACATTCCTGGGATGCCATAAGCAACTAAAAGCAAATCAGTCGTAGAATCCGTTACCTTCGTTTCATCCACGTCTCCGTGCGCATATACGCACAGTATCTTCGCCGAATCAGTCAGAACAATCTCTTTTCCCATTAATTCTTTTCTCCGCTCCCCTATCAAAATCACCTCTTCACCCGCTCGCGAGAACCTTACGGATAACGGCGGGGTGATTCGCTCGAGGTCAAACGCGCTGAAAGTAAGTAGCGTCTGCACCGATGCGAGATTGTAAGCATCCACAATGGGAGATACCCGTGGCAGCCCTTTATTCAGCAAAATCCTTCGCAGCAATGCCTCGGACGCCGGTCTGACTTTCGTTGGATCAACGCCCATTTGCCAGAAGAAGTCCCTTTGCAGTCTGATTATTCCTATGCCCTTGACTTCGTCAATACTATATTTGCTCTTCGCCGCTTCTTCAACTTCTGTTATTGCTTCGCTTATTCCGCTGCTTCCTTTCTGCATCACTCCTACTATCGCCGCAATGCCAACACTTATCTCAAATCTTTCCCGTACCGCATCTTCTATAACGAGGCGCATTTTTCATTGTATAAAGTATAACTTCCTGCTCTTTAAGACACAGATTAACACTGATTTACACGGATTTTTTTCTTTTGGGGGTTTATTTCCTTTATTCGCCCTTTTGGATACATGCATTTAGTGGTACTGGTATGCACAGCGACACGACAATGATGTGTGGTCAACTGAAGATGCCGGGGAGTTAACGATAAAACCCGCAACAAATCCTTCAGGTGGCAGAATAAAAAGTTTCTTTGAGTGGACTGATAATTTCATTGCAAACGAGCTTGAACTGAACGTGCGAAGAAAAATCGGGAGTACACCAAAAACCCCATGATTTACCTTGATCTATATTGTCAGATTAACCGCGGAGTTCACGGAGAATAGCGGTTTAGAGGGTTAGAGGTTTGGAGGGTTAGAGGTTTAGCTAACGAGCGGAACCGCTAATAAACTAAACCTCTAATTCAGCGTTCTCTGCGGTAAATTTGAAATGTGACAAAGTCAAGTTACTCTCCCCACATATCCTGCCAGCCGTTGCGCCTGTGCACTCGCCTTTGCAAGCAACGAAGGCATTGTATCCTGCGCGTATATACACGCATTAATCGAGAGATTCCGGGCTTCAGCATAAGCCTTCTGCAGCAGCGGCTTTATTGTCTCCGAGGTTGGATACGCAACATTAAGCGCTAACGCCACCGACTTGTCACTCGCTTCGCGTAACAGATCACCAATAGTATATCGAGTTGGATAGTCGTACTTCAGGTGCGTAGCAAGCGCGAACGCCGCTTTTGCGCATTCCTGCACGTTAGACACGTACTGCTCGACGTCTACATGCAGAACGTCCGGTGTGAAGAGCACGTTTCCGTCACGATCGAACACGGCACACAAGTCCAGTCCTTCCTTCATCGGGTAGATCTCAAGCCGTGCCAGTATATCAGCAAGCGGCGGCGAAACTTTTTCGCCTTCTTTCACTGCCACTTTTCTCTGCTTTATTACTACCTTACCACCCGCGATTCCCGCCGGTATGCTCAAGCTCTGTAATTCGCCGACGATCGGTCCCGGTCTGAGTGAGGTCGGACCACTCTCTATCGCAATATCAAACGGGGCGACTGCACCTGCTTTTATCGGTGCGGGTATCTTCCCCTCTTCCAGTACGTTATACAATTTAAAAGCATCCAGATTGGTAAAGATCAACGCTATCTGATCGTCTATAAAATCAACCATATCATTCATGCCGCTTTCGCCTAACGCAATAGAACTCAAGCTATTTTTCGATACTCGCAGCAGCGCTTTGCCCTGGAAATCCTTTCGTATCTGCTGTACCTGGTTAGAGCCCAATCCTCGTATCTTCGCTATGCCTACTGTTGGATATGTGCCCATCAGACTTTTGAGAGCAGCAACCTGCCCCTTCTTCCATTGCTTTGCTCGTTTGACTTTCGTTTTCATTCTTCTCCATCCCTCACAATACTTTCACAGCAGGACCCATTGTGGACTTCATGTAAACGGTGGCTATATTCTGCAAACCCCGCTCTAAACGCGATTCGACCGCTTTGAGCACCGCAGCGGCATTCTCCGCGATGTCACGCGCATCCATGTCCCGACGGCCGACATTCACCCAGATCGTCGTGGTCTTTGACTTTACTCTCGCGATTTTCGCTAATCGCGCCAATATCTGTGCAGGGTCCACGCCCGGTGGTAGCGGTTGCGGCATCTTACCCCGCGGACCTAAAATAGTACCTAAACTCTTACCTATCAGTGCCATCAGCGAGGTATCGGCAACGAAATAATCGTACTTCTGCACCAGCGCCCGTGCCTTCTTCTTGTCCATCCGCTTGAGCTCTTCGGGATCTATCACATCTGCACCTGCCTCTTTCGCTTTCAACGCCACCTCACCAGAAGCGAAAACGCCTATCTTCGGCTCTCTGATCTGCTTCGGCAAAACAACGTCCACATTTATCCTGTTCTTCGGCTGCTTCAAATCTACGTTCTTCAAATTTATGCAGAGGTCAACGCCTTCAACAAAACTCCGCTCTTGTGAGCTTAAAACCTTCTCCACCGCCCCTACTATCTCTTCTGCTTCCATTTTATTCCACTATCACCTCGTCATACACGCCTGCGTCTATCTCTTTCTGTATCTCTTTTGCATCCTTACCCTCCACCTTCAACCGCATTGAAACACACGTGCCTACTAACTCTTTAATTGCGGCTTTAAACGAAGAGGCTAACATCCCTTCCCGCTTCTTTTTCGCTACCTCTTTCAGTTGCTCTAAAGATATGTCGCCGGTGTAATCGGTTGTCGAATCGGTCTGCGCCTTCTCAAGCCCTATTTCCTTCTTTATCAATGCTGCGGTCGGCGGTACGCCCACGGTTATATCCACCTTGTCGCCGTCAAGGGTTATCTTCACCGGGACTACCATGCCCTCATAATCCTTCGTACGCTCGTTTACAGACTTCACTATCTCCTTTATATTCGCCCCGAGCGGACCCAGAGCAGGCCCTAACGGCGGTCCGGGAGTCGCTTTTCCCCCTTCTATCAAGACTTCAACGACATTCATTTTTATTTCTTTCCTGTTATGATATTTGTTTGTATAGTACAGAAGCATAAAAATGGGCATACTAAATATCGCGGAGTTGATAGAGCCGAAAGAGACGAATTTAGAGGCTCTTTCAGGCAAGATCGTTGCAATAGATGCTTATAACACGCTTTACCAATTCTTAAGCATCATCCGCCAGCCAGATGGAACGCCGCTGCGGGATTCATCTGGTAGAGTAACCTCTCATCTCTCCGGGCTGATATACCGCACGACGAATTTGATGGAGAAGGGAATACGACCGGTATTCGTCTTTGATGGTAAACCTTCGGAGTTAAAAGCAGTGGTTATCAAAGCTCGGTCTGAACGGCGAGCAGAGGCGAGAAGGAAATGGGAAGAAGCAAAGGTGCTGGCTCCTGAAGAGGCGCTCAAGTTTGCGCAAGCGTCTACGAGAATTGACGGAACGATCGTAGAGGATGCGAAGACACTTTTAACGTATCTGGGCATCCCGTGCGTGCAGGCGAAGGCGGAAGGAGAGGCTCAGGCAGCTTATATGGCTCAGAAGGGCGATGCAGAGCTTGTTGCCTCGCAGGATTACGATTGCTTATTATTTGGTGCGTCGGTTATGATACGGAATCTCAGCGCTCCGCGAAGAAAGGCGCAGCTTGAAGTCGTTACGTTTAAAGAACTCGCAGAGAAGCACGGAATAACCAGAGAGGAGCTTGTAGACATTGCAATTCTCATTGGCACTGATTTCAATCCGGGGATAAAAGGGGTGGGAGTTAAGACCGCGCTCAAACTGATAAAAAAGCATCACTGCATCGAAAGATTGATAGCGGGATCTAAAATAGAGAGAGAGGCGATAGAGAATTACGAACTCGTTCGAGCTATCTTCTTGCAGCCAGACGTGAACGAGTCGTACGAATTGAAATGGGGAACGCTGGATGAACGGAGAATAAAAGAATTTCTTTGTGATGAGCATGATTTCGCAGAAGAGCGTGTGAGTAAGGTTTTGAGCAAGATTTTGGCACAAAAAATAACGGGTGCGCAGAAGAGCATAGAGCAGTGGTTGTGAACTGCGGATTAAAGAACCTCAAAACTCTTATTGATTTTATACGCTATGGAACTTATAACCGCAGTCGTCATTCTGGCACTAACGGGAATAGTCGTTGGATTTGGTGAAGGGCTTCTCGGAATCGGTGGAAGCTTCATCATGGTTCCCGTGGTGTTCTGGCTGTTTACCGCACTGGGCGTTGCACCGGATATAGCAATTAAGCTTGCCATTGGTTCTACGCTCCTGGCCATATTTCCAACGTCAATCAGTGGAGCGCTGGCACATACGAAAAAAGGAGCGGTATGGTGGAAAGCAGGGCTCATTATGGGTGTTTGCGGTATGATTGGCGCGGTTATCGGCTCTACCATTACGTCACTGTTTCTCACTGCAAGGGTGTTGAAACCTATGTTTGGGCTCGTAGTCGGTCTCGGTGCTATACGGATGTTGATAGGAGAATTCCCAGAGGTTGACGAAGACCCGAAAGAGGAGCCGTTTATCCTGGCTTGCTTGGGGTTTCTCGTTGGCGTTCTTAGTGGATTGATCGGCATTGGCGGTGGCATAATCACGGTTCCCGCGCTGACGAAGGGGTTAAAAGTTAAGATGCATCGTGCAGTTGGAACTTCGCTCACAATGATCGTATTCACGAGCATTGGCGGCGCTCTCGGCTATCTCACACATGGATTATCGGTTCCTAATTTACCGCCGTTCTCTGTGGGTTATGTTAATCTACTTGTCTGGGCTTGTCTGGTAGTGACAAGCATTCCGGTAGCTCAAATAGGTGCAAGAACTGCGCATCGGCTGCCGGCAACGCAGTTGCGGTATGTTTTTACCGCAGTGATGCTTTATATCGCATTAAGGATGGTAGGGGCATTTGAATGGTTTGGGTTGCCGTTATGAGACAACTGGGATTGATTCTGTATATAATATAATCAATCGCATCCATTCCACCCGAAAATATAGATAATCCTTTTATCTGTGAACTCAGCGTTCTCTGCGGTAAATTTTAAATATGACAAAGTCAAGATGGATAGCTCGTAGCCTTTTTAACAGGTTATCTTTCCGCCCTTTTATTCACTGGACAGGTATATGTTGAATCGTCCAGCATCATTCTTGTCTTACAGCCGCCGCACACCCGTGCATATTCGCAGTCGTCACACTCATTTTCATCGTGTTCAAACTTGAACTGTCTCAAATTTTCCCAGATCATATCAACGCTTTCCTTTCGCACATTGCCTACTTGAACGGGAAGAAAAGGACATGCCCATACATCACCGTTCGGCTTGATATACATCATGCCCTTACCAGCCGAACAACCGCCGACGAAACGTCCCAGGAAATTTATTAGTCGCTTGCTGTGTATCCCACGATGTTGAAGCGCGTACGCCCAGTATTCGGGAGACGCCACGGGAATTATTATCGCCCGCACTTCTCGCTGCTTTTTGAGTATCAAGTCCAGAAGAGCTTTAAAATCGGCTCTGCCGAGTGCATAATCCTGGATCTCTTCGCCCCGACCGAACGGCACGAAATTATAGATAAAATATGAATAAGCGCCTATTTCACTACCGTAATCTATGATTCGTTCGATCTCGTCGAAATTACGCTTCGATGCAATGATATTCAAGTGTAAATAAAGTTTTTCAGCGATGCAATTCTCTATCCCCTCAATCACGGCATCGTAAGCGCCCTCAACACCCCTGATAGAGTCGTGCACCTCTGGATTCATGCCGTCCAGACCTATTACCACGCCGACGTTATATTTCCTCAGCAACTTCGCAACTTCTTTCGTTATCAGCGTCCCGTTCGTCGCTATGAAAACGGTGAACCCCTTTGATTTCGCGTATGCGATCAACTCAAAAAGGTCTTCACGTAACAACGGCTCGCCGCCCGTGAATACGAAAGTTCTGATGTCTAACGCGGCTATCTGATCTATCAATGCCATTCCCTCTTCTTTTGTGAGTTCGCCTGGAGTTGTCTCTCCACCGAAGGCATGGCAGTGTACGCACTTCAAGTTGCACCTGCCTGTCATTTCCCATACTACGTGCGGATTCACACCGAAGCAGCAAATCTGTCTCGCACCGGCGCCTGCGTGGAAAAGGTTTTGTAACTGAAGTGTCCAGCGAAGAAACGCACTTTTTTTCCAGCCCGTGATCCACGCGTATAACATAATCGTAACTGCCTGTTTCACTAACAGATGCGGAGGATTATAGAACGATTTCACCATGGTACGTCTGTTCTTTCTCATTGGTTCACGTATAAGGGAGATCGGGACGGGACGGAACGGAGAACATCCCGATAAATCCAATTCTATCTATGAATTCTATACCTTTAAAGTTTTTCTGTTTCCCCTTATCCCAGAAAGACACCGAAACCGCTGAGCACAAATATTCCCGTGAGTGCCACAAGTATAAAGAGCATCCCTATAAAGCCATTCTTGCATATAACGTCCAATCCTTCACTGTTCTTCCATTCGCCCTTAATCATCGGAATTAAACTCCGGAGCAAGAAGAAGGCGGGTAACAGGAGCAGCAGAACTTCAACTCCTTTAACGATGAATATGATGGGGATGAACAGGATCAAAGTGCATACAGTCAATAGGATGTAAACCGACGCCATTTTATCTTTGCCAAAGATAACCACGAGATTTCTCTTATTTACAGCTAAATCTGCTTTATAATCCGGGAATTCGCGAATTATCTTCAGTGCAGGCACATTTACGGTCCATGGAAGCGCAACGATAAGAGGAAGCCAGCTCAATCCGTGCTGAACATAATAACCCGCGAATATAGGGACAGTGAATCCGATAGCCATAAACAGTTCGCCAAACCCGCGATAAGATGCTTTTATCGGCGGTGCGGTATAAAATAGACCGCCCAGAATGCCGAGTAAAACGAAGGGCATTGTTAATACCCCCGTATTAAGGCGGAACTGTAATAGCATCCCAAGCGGAATTGTAGCGATAAAGAAGAGTACAGATGCAATTAGAACCTGCCTTCTTGGTAAAAGTCCCTCTGCCAGTACCCTCGTCCCCCCGGTTGTCGTGACTCCTACTTTATCGCCACCGACACGTTCTACATTTATCCTGTCAGATTCGTAGTCGAAATACTCGTTCGATATGAATGCCCCGTTCGTTATAAAATAGGTTATAACAATCGAAACGGCAAATACACGCCAATCTATTACTCCTGCTTCCGACCACGCAATTGCGGTTCCCAGTAAGAACGGGAAGAGCACCGTCGGGTGTTTATACAGTTCCTGTATCCTTATCCAGGCAATTAATTTGTTCGCCATATTTTGCAGTGGTCTACTCAATCATTTACGATCATAAAAGTATCCCCTTTTATGTTCATATTCGATAATGAACATAACATATCACGGAAGAGTCGAAACGTGAATATGTTTAAGGTGATCTCTCAAAGAATCCTTTTCTTTCTCATCGAGAATCCCCAACTCGGTATTTTCAGCACGTATCAAATTATAGTCATTCCAGTAACAAATTGCAATTAATAAACCACGAGAGCTCACATAAGCCCCTTCTGGGCTTGCGGGGACATGGGGCAGAAGCCCCATAATTAACACGAGAGATAGCCTTTAACGGGTGATAAAATCACTAATGGAGCACAGAAAAGCTATTATGGTGCTCTCGTGAAAATCTGTGTAATCTTGTGGTTATTTTTCGGAATGCCTATACTTTTTCCCGTGATGCACAACACATTTCGCGGCGAATGTCCCCGCTCCAACGCCGTTGTCTATATTTACCACTGCCAACCCCGGAGCGCAGCTCTGGAGCATAGAAAGTAGCGCGGCAATTCCTTTTCCGCCCAGACCATATCCCACGGACGTGGGAACTCCGATCACCGGCACGTCCACGAGACCCGCTACGACGGATGGCAATGCACCTTCCATACCTGCAACCACGATTATTGCCGCGACGTCCTCGTTTATTAGTTCTTCAAGCGGCGCTGCCAGCCGGTGTATGCCCGCGATACCCACGTCGTACGCCTTTATCACCTCGCAACCGCAGACTTCGGCGACAATGCGCGCTTCCTCGGCAACCGGTATGTCCGCAGTGCCCGCGGCGATAATGCCGATTTTACCGCGCTTCTCAAACGTATGTCCTCGCCGTTTTACGAGTATCGTCCTCGCAACCTGATTATAATCAACTTCAAAATCCTTGTGTTCATCTAAATGCTTTTTTAGCTCTTCTGCATCTTTCTCCCGCGCCCTGCTTACCAGCGCAAAATCCTTAGCGGTTGCGTATGCCATCGCTATACCTGCTACTTCGTCGCTGCTTTTGCCCGCTGCGAAGATAATCTCGGGTACGCTGGTTCTCTGCACTCTGCTTAGGTCTATTCGCGCAAAGTCTTTTAGCTCCAGTATACGCTCGGACTTCAGTTCCTTGCACGCTTCTTCGACACTCAGTTCTCCACGGGCGACTCTCTTCAGTATCTCCTTCATAACACTTTTTCTTTTTTACAAAAAAGAAAACCTGTGCTAAAACTTTTTAGGAAAAAGTTTTATCAAAAAATTAAGCGATAGTGATGAAAATAGAAGAACTCGGCGAGATAGGATTAATAGAACGAATAACAAAGAAATTTCGGGTGGGCAAACAAATTATAACTGCGGGAGCTGGTGAGGACGATTGCGCCGTTATAGATATAGAAAAGGCAAAAGGCGGCTATAAGTATCTCGTAGTGACTACGGACGCATTACAAGAATCTACGCACTTTCCACCGGGTATCACACCTTTTCAAATGGGCTGGAGTGCCGTTGCCGTTAATCTGAGCGACATCGCCGCGATGGGTGCGCGCCCTTTTGCGTTTACTATCGCGATGGGCATTCCGGCACAGACCGAGACGTCATTTATGGACGAACTCGCGGCAGGAATAGAAGAATGCGCCTCTGCTTATAATACCGCCGTCGTTGGCGGCGACATAACAAGGAGCAACGAGCTTATCTTAACCGGGACGTGTCTCGGATTTACAGATAATCCGGTAAGAAGATCAGGAGCAAAAGTGGGCGACTTACTATGCGTAACCGGTTCGCTTGGGAACGCTGCACTTGCAGTGAAAGTAATAATGAACGAGCTGAAAGTGCCGAAACGTATTGAAGAGATAGCGAAAAAGGCGCTATTTCAGCCACAGCCACGAGTCAAAGAAGGCATTGTCATTGCGAACTCCGGCGTGGCAACCTCAATGATTGACATAAGTGATGGGCTCGCTCTTTCGTTAGCCGAGATAGCGAAAAGCAGCACCGTCGGTGCTGAACTGTACGAGGCTAACGTGCCTGTATTGAGCGAAGAGCTAAGACGTGAAGAATGCTCAGAGTTATCTACGCGTGAACTGAGAGAGTTTGCGTTTTATTACGGTGGCGATTACGAATTGCTCTTTACAATTGATTCACAAGCGTTAGAAAATGATGAATTGATGCAAAGGCTGCGAAAAGAGGTAAAAATGAGTATTATCGGTAAAGTAGTACCTCCTGAAGAAGGTATCTATTTTAAAAAAGGTGAAGAGAAGGAAATGATGGACACGAAGGGGTATCAGCATTTCTAAAAAATCTTTCTGAGGCTGTTTGCTTCACTACAACGATTTTTAAGGCCCAGCCTCGCCACCCCGCAATGAATTGCGGGGCATCCATGGGCTTGAGGTCGGGCGATGGGGTGGACGTCTGTTTGACGATGGTGCGCGAATTTTGCTTGATCTGTCTCGATGTTTATGAAGTGCGAAGCATTTGGGCGAACAAACTGAGCCACAAACAGCGTGTTATGTGAAGTTTTAGTAAAGTCATTGTTCACCCTGACCAATACAAGTCCTTACCAGTAACTCAAGTTCTTTATTTTGGTAATCGAACTCAGCCACAACCCTTTTCAGGTTATCGGGTAACTTCCCGTACCCCCACAAGCACCGCATTTTTGTCTCTTCTACACCATTTCGGATGAAATAATAGGGCAGATTCACATGGAAAAATGAGATGCTGTCGGCATCTCTTAAAGTATCAACGCGTCTCGTGCCTCCCGTTTCATGATGGCACACCAGAAAAAAGATATCAGCAGCTATTTTTTTACTTATGTTGCACTCTTTCATTATTTCTGCCAGGATCTTAGCACTGTTTGAAGCATGGGCTTCTTTAAACTCATCGTAATCTTTATAATCTTCGCGCCTTACTTTCCGTTCCGCAATGGCTCTTTCTATATCATGACCCAAAGCAGCTATTTTTAAGGCATCATCAGCATCAGGTTTTAATTTAAGCAGCCACTCCAGAGTATTTTTCGAGTGTATTGGGTCTTCAGGAACCGGCGATTTTTTAATGATCCACTCCATCTTCTTTTTTACACAATCAAGATTATCCATTTTTATATAAAACCACTACCCTCCTGATATTTTCTGTATTCATCAACAGAGCGATTAAAACAAGGATTAAAAGAGGTTGATTTACTAAAGCCCCAAGAAATATGATAAATATTCTAACATCACGCCCCATCCTGAAATAGTACTTTTCTTGCCCAAGTTTTCTCTTCATCAAACCGTCATATTTGTCGGCTGTGTAACTGTTCATGAAAGTGCCTATGATTGCCAGAAAACCGATGAAGAGGACCGAAAAATTCATATCTGTAAAATAAGCATGATAAGTCAGACCAAAAAGAAGAAAAGCATCAGCATAGCGATCCAGGACAGCGTCAAACCATCCACCAAATTCTGTGGCTTGAAATTTCAACCTTGCTATTTCCCCGTCACAGCCATCAATAATTGATGCTACTTGTGCCAGTATTGCTCCAATAACTAAATTAATATATCCCCCTGAAAAGAAAAAAAAAGCGCCCAGCATAGCAAGGATAAAGGAAAAGAACGAAACATGGTTCGGAGTAATATCTGTTCTTAAAAGATGCCTTGTAATCCTGGCTGATATGGGTCTGTTTAAGTACCTTGATACAGGTCCATCAGAGGTCTTTTTCAAAGTAGCTAAAAGCTTCTTTTCCGCTAATTTATATGTCTTCTCATTGTCCACATCAATCCAGTATTCATCTTTAATATCAAAAGTCTTAGCCTTTCCCTTGCCAGCCAGCACCCTTATCCCCCCTGAAAGGGAGCTGTCGTCATTATCTAAACTTTCTTCGATGGCGCTGAATATTGCAGGCGAACAAAGAAAAATTCCCGTATCATAAGCGTTATATTTCTTGATGTTCTTTCCTATATCTGAAATCATATTGTCTTCGACAAGAACTCTGGTAACGTCATCAACATCAACAAGCCTATTGGTTTCGATGTTATAATCTACAGCCAGCATAACTTCATCATCGGCTATTCTTTGATTCTTCAGTCTTACCAGCATCGATTCGTCAAAGATATGATCCCCCATCAACAGAATGAAATTCTCATTCAATAGTTTTTTTGCCTTGAGGACAGATATGCCGTTTCCATTTTCCCATTCTTCATTTGTGATATGGGTTATATTTATATTTCGGCTCTGGCTAAATCTGTCAAGATATTGCCGTACTTTCTCACCGTTGTATCCTGTTACTACATAGAAATCAGAAAGACCGCTCTTCTTTGCGGTTAATATCACTCGTTCGATGAGGGATAATCCCAGAAGTGGAATAAGGGGCTTTGAATCGCCCCTACTGGACAATCTGGTCCCTTTACCAGCAGCAATGATAAGGCATTTCATAGCCTACAATACTCCAATAAATAATTTAGGATGTTGTCAAGTTTGCAACTCAAAAGAATTGTATACTTATCAGCGGCTCCGGCGTAAAGAAGCATTTTATTTTGTCGAATCATAGTACCTACGGGGAAAACAACAGCAGGCACATCAATAGGATATTCCTTGTTGCCATATAATTCGTAGGGAGCAGAGGGGATGTATATTGGATTTCTGGATCTGCAAATTACCCGTCGAGGATCCTCCAAATCCAAAATAGCGGCACAGATGGAATATCCCCTTTCAATTTTCTTTGACAATCCATAGGCTTTGCAGATGTTAATATCTATCTCGCCAACAGCATGGTAGATAAGGAGCCAACCTTTATCAGTCTTGATGAGCTGTGACCCAGGGCCAATTTTTTCTTTCTCGTGTGGATAGAGGCCAGATTTCAGAAGTAGATTCTGGCTCCGTTGCTCATATAATCTCTTCCAACACTCTCTGTGTTTAGCAGGATTTAGCAGTTGATTAATACCCGCTTCAAGCAGGCCTATATGTATGTTGGGATGAAATCGTAACAATATAAAGAGGTCCCCGTTCGTTCGCTCAGGAAATGGGACGGCATTGCGCGAGTCAAAGGATTCCACCATACCCTGATAGCTGATGTCCGCAAAATCTTTGGTTGTGTAAATGGCAATTCGATCGGCATTGCCACCCTTAAACGGGGCTTTTATCTTACCACACCCGACCAGCAGGTACCTATGGCCGTACTTTATAATCCGAATGTCCTCTATCCCATAAGCGAAGTCTTGATGGTCAGTGCCATCAGCACGGATCAGCGCGTTCTGGAATCGGGTAAAGTGGACGCCATCTTCACTCACCAAAGGCCAGATCTCGGAAATGTAGTTTTCGAGGTAGGACCTCTCAATGCCAAGCGCATCGTCAAAGAATCTCCCTTTTTGATAATTGCGGTGACACCGTGGCATGAGGACGACCTTGTTCTCAAACAATTCGGCTCCCGCATTAAAGACAGCCCCAATTTTTAACTGGTCTTTTTCATACCATGTAAGACCAATGTCTTGAGGTCTTATGATGGGATTTTCGGGATAAGAGTCCAACTTAAAGATATAATCTCCTGATGCCATTTGAATGACCTTACCATCGCCTAGCTCTTTAATCGTGCTATTCAAAGGAGATGACATTTTTTATTTATACCTCCTGATACAGTTGTAAATGCTGAGATGCTATGGTTTGCCATGAGGTATGAGTTCTATATTCTTCAGTGCGACTGACCACATACTGCCGAAATTTGGAGTCTTCAAAAAGACTAATGGCTATACCAGCGATACCAGAGGAATTGTACGGAAGCACAAGTAACTCATCGCATATATTTTTCAGCTCTTCAAACTTTGGTGTCCTTGAGGCAATGATAGGCTTTTTCGCACCTATAGCCAGATGAAATGAGCCAGAGGCAGATCGATCTTCCTCATAGTACGGGAAAAGGACGATGTCCGCAGAGCTAAACAGATAGGGAACATCTTCGTTTGGGAAGAATTTATTTGGATAAATGACATTCTTTTGAAGCCATAGTTCCTCTATCGTTCTACCTATAAATTCTGCGTACTTTATATCACTCTTTGAAGCGGTTGGTGCAAGACCACCAGCCACAAATAAATACACGTCTTTGAATTTTTCTAGTATCTCAACAAGGGCATCAAGGACGATGTGTAGACACTTGTGCCTCTTGATAAATCCGAACATGAGGAGTATCTTTGCATCCACGGGCAGCCCAAGCCTTTTGCGTGAAACTTCTTTGTCTTCATCGTTAAGTTCTGTTCCATGAGGGATAATATGGATCTTTTTTGATGGTACTCCCAGCCGAGTGAGTATTGCTTCCTGGGTTGGGAGATGCACGATGACCGCATCTGCAAGTGTAGCAATTCTTGCGGCAAAATCCTCATCTACACTCCCTCTTTCAGAGAATTGAGCAGGTCTTACACAGTGGATGGTTATTATCTTTTTAGCTTTTTCATCCAATCCCTGGAGCAGAGTGGGTAATCTATCATCAAAGTTGTAAATACCATATTCGTGTTGAATATGAATGACATCGAAACCCTTTGTGTGTGAAATGATAGGGTCTACATAATTCTCGTTTCTATCCCAACAGGGGATCACTTCAAGTTTATCATCCTTTATTGGAGATGCTCCCTGCTCGGCAACGATCTTAACTTCTGATGCGGGGTCTGCTTTTCTTATACCATGAATGAGATAATCGGTATAGGTTGCTATCCCACATTGTGTGGGAAGATAAGTAGATACATAGGCTATTTTCATTGGTCAAATCCTTCGCTTTCCGTTAATCTTCTCTTCTTCCTTTGATGAAATCCTCTGTTAAATGATATGCCTCGTCATCGGTAAACTGCTTTGGGGGGTGTTTCATAAAATAGGCTGAAGGAGAATAGAGAACACCCCCTTTACCTCTTTCAAGTGCCAGTTTGCAGCATCTTATAGCATCTATTACCACTCCTGCAGAGTTCGGAGAATCTTCAACAGAAAGCCGCAATTCGAGGTTCATGGGAACGCCGCCGAAAAGTTTGCCCTCCATCCGGATGAAACAGATTTTGTTGTCTTTCTGCCACGCCACCCAATCGCTGGGACCGATATGAATGTTTTCATCTTCCAATCGTCTTTCGGTTTGCGATTGTACAGATTCGGTCTTGGACTCCTTTTTGGAAGCCAGACGGCTTCTGTCGAGCATGTTTAAAAAATCCGTGTTCCCACCCGTATTGAGCTGATAGGTCCGCTCAAGTTTCACACCCCTCTTCTTGAAAAGGTTGGTTAGTACCCGATGTACGACGGTGGCACCGAGTTGAGATTTTATATCGTCTCCTATGATGGGTACCCCCTCGTTTTCAAAACGCAGGCTCCATTCGGGACTGCTGGCAATGAAGACGGGCATGTTGTTTATGAATCCCACACCCGCATCCAAGGCACATTCGGCATAAAATTTAACGGCATCTTCAGATCCAACAGGAATGTAATTCAAGAGCATTTCGGCACCTGATCTTTTGAGTTCTCCTACCACCTCTTCTTTACTTGCCTCTCTATGATCAGAAAGAAGGTAGGTGTATCTTTCATTGTAATTACTCATGTGCTCGGCAATGCCATCGAAAACACTGCCCATCTTAACTATGGTTCCTGTCTTCGGAATGTCCTTACAAAAGATTGTAGTGCAGTTGGGGGGTTGAAAAATGGCTTCCGATACATCCTTTCCCACCTTCCTTCTATCAATGTCAAAGGCAGCTACCACTTCAATACCATA
>JAUWPM010000028.1 GCA_030611585.1 Methanosarcinales archaeon
TCCGCGTTGACGATAAAAACGAAGAAGGGTGAGAAGAACACAGAAAGAACACCGTGCATGGCTGAGGGCATCTCAGATCGCATTTGGACATGGAAGGAATTGTTGATGTTCAAGGTGGGTCATGAAGTTTAGGACACTACCAAATTTTGCGGGAATCTCTTCCTCAAATCTTCTGTTGACTATTCTTAAAGCATTTTTTAATTCTTCTTGAACTTCTGCTCTGTCCTTCAGCCTTCTCGAAGACTTCAGATCGCCAGTTACAACAACATACCAATTCTGCGGTGTGCGAGTCATTTAATCTATTTTTAGATATTTATTTTTTTCTTTAGTAAAGGTCTCTTTGAAAAAGAAAAGTTTCTTTCAAACCCTTTTCTAAACTATATTCACACTCGTATCCTATCTCCTCCTTAGCTAAGGAAACGTCTGCCAGCGAGTGTTTTATGTCACCCTTACGTGATTCAGTATAAACCGGCTTTAAATCATTGTCCGTCATCTTAATAATCCTATGTGCGAGCTCGTTTACACTTATTCTACTACCGGACGCTATATTGAAAACCCCCTCTCCTCGTTCAGAAGCTAATATATTCGCATGCACCACATCTTTCACGAACGTGAAATCCCGCGTCTGAGTTCCGTCTCCGTAGATGATGGGTGGTTTATCTTTCAACACTCGCGTTATAAACCTTGGTATAACCGCGGCATATTCTGAAGCAGGGTCTTGCTTTGGCCCGTAAACATTAAAATAGCGCAAACATACCGTTTTTAGCCCGTAAACCTCCGCAAAAACCACACAATACTGCTCTCCCGTGAGCTTTGATACCGCATAAGGTGATTTTGGATTTGGTTTCATATCCTCTCGTTTCGGCAGTTCGGGTGTATCGCCATAAACCGAACTCGAAGAAGCATAAACTACCTTCTCCACGCCGCACTCCTTCGCGGCAAGCAGAACATTCAATGTTCCGTTCACATTCACCTCGTTTGTTATTCGCGGATTCTCAACCGACCTCTGAACAGAGGGAATTGCCGCCTGGTGAAAGACGCAATCTACATCGTTGAAGATGCCCGTGAGCAGTTCCGGATTCGTCACGCTGCCCTTTACAAAGCTCACCTCCGCTCTTGTGAGCAAATCCGTTATGTTCTCCATCTTGCCCGTTGCTAAATCATCCAATATAACAACTTCAGTCCCTCTATTTGCCAATTCCTCGGCTAAATTCGAGCCGATGAAGCCCGCTCCACCAGTCACAACTGCTTTCATTCTATTATATTCCCCCTAAACGTTTATGAAATATATTTATTATTTCCGGGCTTATCCAGAATCCCTTTTCTACTATTTCCTCAAATGTCCTTGCACATACATCCCTAAAAATAATCTTGTCCTTGTACGCCTTCAGTAGTAGATAGATTGTTCCCTTGCTCGCTATAGTACGAATTTCGGCATAACGCTTTGCATCTCCTGTTCCAATCTTCCTTTATCGATTCTGAGAACAAAACCCCTCTTCTTTATCTCTCGATGAAACTCCTGGATATTCAAACCCGCAAACTCCGCAGCTCCTCCTTGCGATAAAATACCTCGCTGATATTTTTCTATTGCCTTTCTTATTTTGTATTCCATCAGTCCAAAGTCAAAGATCTCACGAATTGTCTCTGACTCCGTTTTACCCTCCATCCCCACTATCCTCTCCAATTCATCTGCGAATTTCTCTTTAAGCCGGATTGTTTTTGTCTTCATCCTATATCTGCCTGTATTCTATCCGCATATATAAATGTTTATATTAGATTACAGTGACTTTCTGTTACGAACGTTAAATATCCCGCTTCACTAACGTCTCCGCTTCTATCCATTCACCACTGCTTATCTTGACTCCAGGATACAATGAAACGTTTATGCCCGTCTTGACATTGTAGCCCACGATTGCGCCCAGCTTCCTCCTGCAGGAATCTATCCGCTCCCCCTTTATGCTCATCTTAACGTGCGCATCGTCAAATCTCAAATTCGCTATCTTGGTTCCCGCACCTAAATTGCAGCCCTCGGCGATGACGGAATCGGGAACGTAGTTCAGGTGAGGAACATGAGAATTGGACATTACCACACTCCTTTTTACAATAGAGAACTCACCGACAACACAATCATTCCCAACAATCGAACGATCAACAACGCAGTTCTTTATCTCGCAATTCTTTCCGATGATTGCGGGTTTCTTTATTACTGCGGAATCCCACAGTTCCGTATTTTCATCTACCGCAAATCCTATTCGCTCAAGCACGTGCATGTTAGCGTCTATATAGTCCCACGGATACCCGATGTCGTTCCAATAGCCGTTCAAAGGAATAACTCTGACCTTTTCTTGCTCGTTCAGCGCCTGAACAGCATCAGTCAGCTCGTATTCGCCTCTCGCACTTTCCTCCGTCCGCTCCACTAAATCCAATATCGAAGGCGTGAAATGGTATATTCCCGCATTGACAAAACCTTCTCCAAATCCCGTTTTCTCTCTTATCCCCGTTAGCCGCCCATCTTCAAACAGAACCTCGCCATATCTCGAAACGTCTTTTACCTTGACAACGGCAATTGCATTCTCGGTTTCCAATAGCTCGTTGAAGTTCGTAATATCGAAGAACAGGTCGCCATAAATCAGAATGAAATCATCGTCAATAAAATCCCGCGCGGCGTGCAATGCCGTTGCGGTCCCTCTTATCAATTTGTCTTCATAGTATTTCACGTCCTCAAACTCAATTTGCTCTTTTAAATATCCTACAACTACTGCTATATCCGCAATTCCATGCGCCCGCAGCAGCTCGATTTGATACTCAATCAGCGGTTTATTGCATATTGGCAGCATTGCTTTCGGCTTACGATCCGTAAGTGGCTGTAACCGCTCACCCTTACCCGCGGCAAGTATTATCCCTTTCATTTTCAATCCTTTCAAAGATACTAAGAAAATACTTCTCTAAGAACTCTTCTGGAGTATATGCTTCTGCATTTAACTTATTTGCAAGCCTTATGAAATCATCATCTCTGCTTACCAGAATAGCAGACTTTAGCAGGATTATGCTAAGGCCTATGGAATCGAAGGGGTCAAGCGGCTGCTCACTTTGAAGTCTATTTGCTTCCAGCATATCCCCCGAATCTGGAACTTCTATTTCTATCACTCGGAACAAACTTTCTATGCATTCATTGATCTTTTTCTTGCTATATCTCTTTTTCCTCCTCAATACAAATCGGACCTCAAAAATATTGGTTAATGACGTACGCCCCTCGATTTGTCCTCCCTCTATTAGTTCTATTATCTCATACGGGCACCGCCATAAATTAAATCCCGTGTTTGGGTCCGTCTCCTTTGCCAACCAGTTTATAAGAACATCGGTATCCAGAAAAATCCTAAAACTTTCCATAGCAACTTTCTCTCAGCTTCTTGATATATTCTGTGCTGGCCATCCCATCTGGAACAACTCCTTCGAAAGCACCTAACCATTTCTCCGCTATCCTTCCCTCCTTCTCTTTTATTTCGATGCTTTCCACAGCTTTCATTATCCTCTCCAATGCTATTGGCATCTTTTTTATCTCCTTTCTTCAAATGTTATATAATTCTTAATATAAAAACCCTTTTTAAGCATTTTCCCCCACTTCAATAAGTTTCGGCTTATAATCCGTAAGCGGCTGTAATCGCTCCCCCTTACCCGCGGCAAGTATTATCCCTTTCATTCTCGCTTACCTTACTTACTGTGGTACCTTTTTGATTATAGTCTGTACAAAGCTCTTTATCTTATTATACTCCGCTTTATCTTTCGATTCGTATGCAATGGATATTTTCGGCTCCGTATTAGAAGCTCGGAAAAGCGCCCAGCCATCTTCAAAAACGACTTTAACACCATCCAAACAATCCACTACATAGCCTTCTTTTTCCAATTCCGCTTTCAACTGTGCGATAAACGGAAACTTCTCTGATTCTTTCACGGCAATGCGAATGTTTTCAGAGAGGTACTCAGGGAAATCCTTCACGAGCTCTGAAACCCTTTTCCCTTCCTGCGAAATCCGTTCAACAACTTTTAGGCTTGCAAGTATCGCATCGTCTGCGAAGAAAGTCTCTTTAAAGTAGTAATGCCCGGAGAGTTCGCCGCCGAGTTCCGCAGCTTCTTCCATCATCTTCTGCGCTATATACGTGTGCCCAACTCTGCACGGAATTGCCAGCCCGCCATATTTCTTTATGGTCTCAATCGCCATTCCTGACATGAGCGCATCGTGGACAATCCTCGCCCCCGGCTTCTCGTCCAGTAAATGCCGGGCTAAAAACGAGAAAATCCGTCTCGATTCTATCGCCTTTCCATCCGCATCAATAACCGCTAACCGATCGCCATCGCCATCGTAAACAAAGCCAACGTCCGCTCCAACCTCTTTAACCTTGCATTTCGCATCTAACAAATTCTCTGCCTTTGACGGATCCGGTCCATGCCCCGGGAAATTACCGTCCGGCGTACAGTTCAATTCGTAGACCCCCACGCCCAATCTTCTATATATCTCCGGAGCGTATAATCCCGCAGTGCCATTTGAGCCGTCAATAACGACTGACAATCGCCGTCCAATCTTCACGCCCACGAGTGCCATGATAAAATTAATGTAATCCTCTTTGATAGCACGCGGTGAAGAAGAACCGTTGCCCTTACGGTAATCCTCTATCTCAATAATCGCCTTCAGCGCGCCTATCCCTGATTCGTAGCTTATCGGCATTGCATTTTCGTCGAACAACTTGAAACCGTTATACTCCTTTGGATTGTGAGACGCCGTTATGTTTACGCCGCCGTCACACTTTAAATGCTTAATCGCAAAGACCACTATGGGCGTTGTAACAATGCCTATGTCCAGAACTTCAGAACCCGTTGAGCGAACCCCGTTAATAAAATTATCTTTCAATTCAGGGCTACTCAATCGCGTATCGCATCCCACGGCGATCTTGCCCGGATTAAGAGTTCCAAATGCCGCGCCTATTCGGTATGCCACACGCTCACCAATCTCCGCCGGATAGATGCCCCGTATGTCGTACGCTTTAAATATGCTCATGGTTAACTAACTTGACCTTATCACATTTCAAATTTACCATTTATTTATAAAGACACAAAATAATAATCGAAATACGGTGGTCAGTTGTTATGAGCGTGGGGTATCCAATTAAGCAAATGATGGAAAGGATTAGCAATGATGAATTAATAGAAATGTTCCGAAGAGAATATATAAGAAAGCTTACGAGGTATAGGCTTACTGATGAGTTCCTTCGTAAAAAATATGGGATGCCATACGAGGAGTTCGAGCAGGAAAACGTGGTAGCAAAAAAGAATTTTTCATGGGACGTGGAGTCGGACGCTCAGGAGTGGGAAATGGCGATAGATGGGATAAGTACTTGCTTGCGTAAATTAGGAGAAGTAAAGATTGAATATTGATCTTCTCTTAAGCGAAGCGCAAACAGTCGCGTCAGCGTTTGGACTGAGGTTAAGGATAATTGATATAACTGACAACACAATTGATTTAAGATTATGTGGCTATGATAGTGAAGGTGGAAAGACTCATATCCATCCAATTGATGAGCCGGAGTCTCATATTTTCACGGATAAGAAAGTAGGAGTAGAAGAATTTACAGTAAAGGCACTAAGACTTCTTGAGGAGAGAGAAATGTTGTAAAATGCGCTCCGGTGATTTTATTTTAATTGGGATTTGAATAAACGCTTATCTTCTACACTCTCTGCGTTCTCTGTGAACTCTGCGGTTAATCTAATCTGACAATCTCAAGCTAAATTACAGTAACGCTTTTAGCGAGATTGCGCGGCTTGTCCGGATCGAGTCCTCTTAAAACGGCAAGTTCATACGCAAGAACCTGCATTGGTATAATTTGAATTATCGGATTCAGCTCTTCCGCCTCAGGAACCTTTATCCAGAAATCGAATAGTTCATCCCGCTCCGAAGAGACACCTATGATATAGCCCCCTCTGCTTTTAACCTCCTCGGCATTCGATAGGATCTTCGATCTGTTTTCCGCGGATACGAACACGATGCACGGTGTTCCCTCTTCTATCAAAGCCAAAGGTCCGTGCTTGAGTTCCCCTCCTGCAAATGCCTCTGCGTGCAGGTAGGAAACCTCTTTTATCTTCAACGCGGCTTCCAGAGCGGTGGTGTACTGAAGTCCACGTCCAATAAGATATATGTCCCACTTATCACGCAGAATCTCCGCAAGCTTCGTCAACGAGTCCCTCATTGTCCTTGACGTTAGGTTATACACTTCGAGGTATAAGTCCCCTATTTTCTTCAATCCGTCTTCGTATTTCCCGGCAACTGCGTATGCAAGCAGGGTCATCAGAACAACCTGGGACGTATAGGTCTTCGTTGAAAGAACGCATATCTCCGGACCGGAATTCATCATGATGAGAGCATGTCCTTCCATAGTTAGCGAAGAGCCAATGACGTTTGTTATGCCAAGCACTTTGCTCCCCTTACTCTTGGCTGCCCGCACCGCGAGAAGTATATCCGCCGTCTCGCCCGATTGCGATACCGCGAATACCAACGTTCTATCAGTGAGGAAATGCTCATAATTCTCGAATTCCGAGGCTAAAACTGCATTTACGTGCACTTTCGCCACCTTTGAGAATAGATAGCTACCTGCTAAGCACGCGTGATAGCTCGACCCGCATCCGACGAAGAACACACCAAAAGCATTATTTATCCCATCTACAATATCCCACACCACCTTCTTGTCTTGCTGTAGCGCCCGTATAATTGTCTCCGCCTGCTCGCTCATCTCTTTCATCATAAAATGCTTGAATTCACCCTTCTTCGTCTCTTCTACGTTCCATTCCACGGTGTCTATCTGGCGTGATACTTCCTTACCTTCATTGTAAACTTTAACTCCACCTCGTCCCGCAACGATAAAGTCGTAATTGTTCAAATACACTACTCTATTCGTCCATTCTAAGAATGAAGGTATGTCCGAGGCTAAGAATACGCCGTGGTCCGCGATGCCCAGCACCAAAGGTGAGTCCTTCCGGGCACCTACAATCTTCTCCTCGTCTTCTTTAAGTGCGAGAACCGCATAACTCCCTTCTAAACTGGCAAATGCCTTCTTACACGCATCTTCAAATCCGTATCCTAAATTTTCCTCTATTAAGTGCGCTATTACCTCAGAATCGGTATCGCTCGTGAATCGGTGTCCTTTGCTGATAAGCTGCTCTCTCAACTCTCTATAATTCTCTATTATCCCGTTATGAACTATCGCTATCTTACCCTCGCAGTCCGTATGGGGATGTGCATTTTCATCGGTAACCGCTCCGTGGGTTGCCCATCTCGTGTGCGCAATTCCGATATTCCCCTCAATGCTCTCGAAATGTAAATGCCTCGCTATTTCTTCTATCTTCCCCGCGCTCTTCCTTACCTCGGTGTGACCGGCAGTGTGCTTTATGGCTATCCCTGCAGAATCGTAACCCCGATATTCGAGATTTTTTAAGCCTTTTAGGAGTATCGTAGACGCTTTTCTGTCTCCTACGTAGCCTATTATTCCGCACATCCGTCTATCGTTATTTACCTCTCTCTATTAAATAAATAATTGACTGTGTTGATTTTCTATCCTTCTTTCTTGTTGTATAATAAAGCATAACTGCCTTCCCTTTAAGACACAGATTAACACACAACTTTTTTACCTTCGGTAAAAACCTTGACTAAAATATTCCTGATGTTTTTCTTTTAGCACAGGTTTTCTTTTTGTAAAAAAGAAAAAGTGTTGTGTCAACGATTTAGGTTTTCTTGCTTTCTGATACAGTTACCCTTACCCGCTTCTTAAGCACGGGAACTAACCGTTTTATCTCTATCTCTCCACCGTGTTCCATCGTATACTCATTGATTGGCATATCGGGGGATTTTCCATTCACTTCGTAGATATAAAAACCCTCTTCGTCGTCTATTGATGCAATGAACTCCTTGTCTCCTATTCTCTTTATTCCCACTCCTGCAACGTCCTTTAACGCGTCCAGTATGCTCGTTCCTTCCCGAACTTCTATTTCATAATCCTCGCTAAATGTCTCCAGCGCTTCGTACAGCTTCGCCTTATTCGCCGATAGCACGTGCGTCTTACCGAAGGTTTTACGGTTCACCAGTTCCGCAGCCTCTAAAATCTTGACGTGCTTCGCAGCCACGGGCACCGAAATCCCTAATGCTTTTGCCATGCCGGAGACGTGGTAATCGGTCTTCATCAAGAGCTTCAGCATCTCCATTCTCGTTTTACTACTCAGCGCTTTGAATATCGTCATCTGTTTCGTAACCATCTCATCTCCTTACACTTAGTTTTGTGTGTCTTATGGGTTATAATTCTTTGCTACGGTATAACTCCTCAGCCAATCTCTTAATATAACTCCTGCCCTTTTCCCCGTCTTCTAACTGCTCTATCCACTCGTTTGGAATTCCCCCCTTACCATAATAAGCACCGCTTATCGCACCCGTCATAGCTCCTATCGTATCCGTATCGCCGCCCAAGCTTACCGCGTAGATGACGCTATCTTCAAAACTGTCGAAGCGAAGAAAGGAGTAGATGGCGGTAGGTACAGAGTCAAAAGCTGCCATCCCATTACCCAATTTAGCGATGATCTCCTTTTTTGGGGTCGCACCTTTATCCAAAAGGGCCTCTACCCTCCTTAGCTTCTCCTTATAAACGTCATTTTGAGTAAACTCCTTCAGTTCAGACAGCATACTTTCTTTCTGCCCTCGCACCGCTAAAGCGACAGCGAAAGCCTGCAATGCCGCTCCTTCTTTGCCAAGATCGTGCGAATGCGTGATCTGACTTGATTTATACGCTATTTCCCTCAACGCATCTGCGTTATCATAATAAAAGAGCCCTATGGGGGCAATTCGCATCGCCGCGCCATTTCCGTACGAGCCTTCTCCGCCGAACAGCTTTTTCGATGCCTCGTCCCAACTCTCGCCTTCCTTTATCCTTTTTAATGCCCCTGCCGATCCAGGCCCGTATCCTCGCTTCGCATCGTAGTTCCGGACGAACGTACGTGCCATATCAGCACCGTTGAAGCCTTTATTTCTGATTAAGGACTCAGCAACGCCTATCATCAGCTCCGTATCGTCCGTGTAGCGACCGTAACTCATTTTCCACCGCTTTCTCTCGCCATATACAGAACGCACCTGCTCCATGCTCCATCCCTCCACAGGAGCGCCCAATGCGTCACCTACCGCAGTGCCTATAAGCGCACCCGTGAATTTAGATTTCAGGTCTATCTTCACAGTCAAACCCTCTTTTTCACATCCTCGTATTTTGATTCCTCTACTCTACAAATAACAACGATGACTTCTCTCTTTAGCTCGTTCACCGATTCTTTATATAATTGCAGTTGATTAACAAATAATCAATGAGTACAAAGTCAAGCTCTGATAAGCATAAGGCGATATTGTTGATATGTGATGGTCTCGGAGACCGCCCTTCGGTAGATGGAAAGACTCCGTTGCAAGCTGCTTATACGCCCAATTTGGATGAACTCAGTGCCTCGGGGATAAACGGGTTGATGGACGTAATATCGCCGGGAATCGTGCCGGGGAGCGATACTGCGCATCTCTCACTCTTCGGGTACGACCCGTACAGGTACTATCCGGGTAGAGGCGTGTTCGAAGCGCTTGGTGCGGATATGGAACTGCATAAGGGCGACGTTGCATTCAGGGCTAATTTCGCTACCGTGGACGATGAAATGCGGGTATTAGATCGTAGAGCGGGCAGAAATGGGAGCAAAGAACTGGCAGAAGTACTAAACGGGCTTGAAATAGATGGCGTTACGATCTCGCTGAGAAATACCACCCAGCACAGGTGTGCAATGGTAATGCGAGGCGAACAGCTCTCGCGCTACGTCTCGGATGTGGACACACACGAAGCGGGCGACTTTGTACAGGACTGCAAACCGCTTAAAGACGGTGCGGCTGAGCGGAAGACCGCAACCATTGTGAATAAGTTTGTCAAGATGAGTTATGAGCTACTCAATGAGCAGCCGGTAAACGCAGAGAGGAGACAAAAGGGCGAACTGCCTGCAAATATCATTCTACTGCGGGGTGCGGGCAGCTATGAGAAAATAACCTCGCTAAAAGAACGATTTGGCTTTACATCCGCGTGCGTAGCAGGAGCGTCGCTTTATAAGGGCGTGGCGAAATATCTCGGTATGCAGGTTCTTACGGTAGAAGGCGCGACCGGTAAGGCGGATACGAACCTGCACAACAAGGCAGAAGCCGCTTTGCAAGCATTAGAGGAGCACGATTTCGTCTTCGTTCACGTGAAGGATACCGATAACAATGGACATGATGGCAACTTCGAGGGCAAGAAAAGGATCATTGAGAGGATAGATAAAGAGCTTGTGGGGCGGCTAAAAGATGCTGATGCCTACCTTGTGGTTACCGGTGATCATAGCACGCCCGTATCACTAAAGCGGCACAGTAGCGACCCTGTCCCTGTGGTAATAAAAGGCGAAGGGGTTAGAACGGACGCCGTAAAGAACTTCGACGAGGTTTCGGTCGCGTCTGGCGGGTTAAACAGGCTAAGAGGTCTTGATTTGATGCTGATAATGTCAGATTTCATGGGTTATTTTACGATGTACGGGACGTGAAAGTCACGGACCCGGCTTTGCAAAAGCAGGGCGTCTTTTGGACGCATAATTATAATCAATCAAAAATTCTTAATCTTTATTAGGTATATACCATTGTTCATCTAAATACTCATCTAGACTATTTAGGTGATTAAAATAAGGTCCTCTAATAAATATCTTATGAGTAGTTGATATTGGAAGTTTTAATGTAATTGATTCAACTAATGCTGAAGAAAGGTCATCAAGATTATCAATAATCTGTTTAGTAATATATGAAAATAGTGCCAATAAAGATACAAGACCATTGTTTTTTACTTTTTCTTTTGGCCATACGTGACTTAATTTAGAAAAAATTTGGTCATTTTTATCAATAGCAAAGCCATAATCATCGCAAAAAATCAACTTTACCGAAAGCCCCTGATGATATATTTTATCACGTATTTCTCGAAATATTAAAAATAATTTGGCTGTTTCGTTATAATAGTTGATTAAGGAATCTGTTAAATTGTATTTATTTTCTAATTCTTCTTTGCTTTTTTCAGCCATACTTGCAAAACTGGATTTTAATTCATTTCTCGTTTCAATTTCCCATAAGCTCTTGATTATAATTTGCAATAAATCATACAAAGATCTTATATTTCCAAAAAAGCATTCGATTTCTGTAGCTATTAAATCGCTAGTAGACAAATCTTTTGTTTCTAAATAATGAGTATGAAGGATGAAATATTTCTCAAAGAAAGCACTACAATTAAAAATATCTTCTAAAAGGCCATCAATATTATGATATATTGTGTCATAGGAATAACTTTGAATCAAAACATTGATAAGATCTAAATAAATATCATTTGTTTCATTAAATTTTGATTTACTATAATAATACGATTTACATGGTTCAGCCATAATCCACGTTAATTTGTTATTCCTGGTGGTAACGTGCATAATAAATCCTTGTTTGTCTTCATCAAAATACGGTGCTAAATAAACGAGCCTACCATCTGATGGTATATTATCAACGTATGGTATTTTTTGCAATTCTTCTTTTGATACTCGTCTCATATTTTACCTTTAAAGGTGTGTATTACCTAAGAAATGCGTTCTCCTTTATTTTCGCAGTCACATACCCACGTACTTAAGATGGGAACCTGTAACAATAAAAAGGTTCGCCTTTCAAGATAACTCCCCCCTCGCCACCTCTAAAACCGCTGATATCTCATCCATGCTCTTTATTATGCTCTATACAATGCTCTAACTTCTTCTTTAACCTTTCGACCTTTGTCTTCTTCTCTTTCGCCTCTTCCATGGTCTTATCCCCTAAATAGAGGCAATTCCTACTTGGCCATTACCTACCCTATTGGCTAAACCCTATTCCCTATTGCCTATTTTTCACGTCCCGAAATCCCATGAGCTGAGATATTTCTTCTGCTCTTCCGTCAGTTCCTCTACCTCAACGCCCAACGATTCCAACTTCAATCGCGCTACTTCCTCATCAATCGGCTTCGGCACGGAATACACCTCGTTCCGCAGCTTCTCGTGATTCTCTACGATGTGCCGCACGCATAACGCCTGGTTCGCAAAGCTCATGTCCATCACCTCAGGCGGATGCCCGAATGCACATGCCAGATTTACGAGTCTGCCTTCGGCTAATAAATACAGCCGCCTGCCATCCCGCATCACGTACTCAACCACGTCTTCCTTTACTTCGTTCGTTTCAATCGCAAGGTCTTCGAGTTCCGGAATGTTTATCTCCACATTGAAATGCCCGGAATTCGCAATTAACGCTCCGTCCTGCATCACCTCAAAATGCTCCCGCCTTATCGCCGAGATGTCGCCCGTCACCGTGATGAAAAGATCACCGATCTTCGCCGCTTCTCTCATTGGCATTACCCGGTAGCCGTCCATAACCGCCTCAAGAGCCTTCCTCGGATTCGCCTCTACCACAACGATCCGGGATCCCAGCCCTTTTGCTCGTAACGCTACACCACGACCGCACCAGCCGTATCCCACTACGACCACAGTCTTTCCGGCGAAGAGGAAGTTTGTCGCGTTCATTATCCCGTGCAGAGTTGACTGGCCGGTTCCATAGCGATTATCGAACATCATCTTCGTCTCCGCATCGTTGACCGCAATGACCGGGAATCGCAGCCGCCCTTCGGCAGAAAGCGCCCTTAACCTTATGACCCCCGTGGTCGTCTCTTCGCAGCCGCCCATAATTCCTTCGATGCCCTTCTCATGCACTCGCGCAATTGTATCCGCTCCATCATCGAGGGTTACGTCAGGGCGGATCTTCAACGCCTCATCCAAGCATTCGTAGTACTCCGTTTCATTCTCGCCCCGGAAGGCATAAACGTTTATCCCGTCAGCCGCGAGTGCAGCAGCGACGTCGTCCTGTGTGCTGAGTGGGTTTGACCCGGTTAGTGCTATCTTTGCACCACCGGTATGAAGTGTATGTATCAGATTTGCGGTCTCCACCGTGACATGGAGGCATGCAGTGATCTTTATACCGTCCAGAGGTTTCTCTTTCTCATATCTGTCCCGTATGATCTGTAGAACTGGCATCTGTCTTCTTGCCCATTCTACGCGCTTCTTTCCCACTTCCGCGAGGTTTATGTCTTTAACTATAAAATCTTTCATCATACTACCTCCAATAATCTTCTTTTATCTCTGCTGACTGATGAATAATAACTAATATAATAAAAACCTTTTTATCTTCGTGGAGGTTATCCGAGAAGTAAAGGTAAAATAGAACATGATTGTAAAAGAGGTACTTAATGAAAGCGTCTTGACGCTTGCTGAAGCTAAGGAAACGTTAAACGCTCTGAGGATACGTGGCGAGGTAACGAAAAAGAAAGAAGGGGAGGGGGAAGAGGAGGAGATACGGTACGAGCGAAGAAAAGCCTCTGAGCATACAACAAAGTTTGCTAAAGGCGGAGCGAAAGAGTCGAGGGCGCTGATAAGCGAGCTGCTCGGATTACCAAAGATGAAAGAGCTGATCGCGATACGGATTGTTGATTTGATGCCGAAGAGCCCGAACGAGGTGCGGGCAATCTATGCGAAGGAACGATTTACACTTACCGAGGCGGACATAGAGAAAATACTCGATTGCGTTGCGAAGTATGAATGAATGATTGATTGATCGAAGTTGAGACAAACTTTCTTACGTAAAGAAAATTTGATCTAAGAAGCTGCGAAGCGTTTTTGATAAAACTTTTCTTAAAAGTTTGTTGATAGAACTTTCTAAATTTCTAAATAATTTTTGGAGGGAAGAAGGGATGAGAGGGTATGAGTATGAAAAGAGGGTTAGGATAGCGAAGGGAAGGGGGGATGAGAAGGGGAAGAGACGAGAGACGAATGCACGAGTCCTCGATTATTTACCCTACGGGCATCCTGATGACTCTCGACCGGTCTATCAGAAAAAACCGCTTGTTCATGCGGTTGGCGAAGATCAATTCGTCCTGATAGAACTTTCACCAAAGAAGGATAAGATTCCCTCGGTGTACGACCGCGTGTATATAGGCGAGGGCGAACGGGAATTAATAGACCATGTAACCAAGCGGTTGAGATATAAGGAATTAACGCCGACTGCGAAGGTAGAACTGCCGTATGTGTTGGAGATATTAGTAAAAGAGAATGAGGAGCGGTTCATAAAGGCATTTAACGATGCAAAGCCGATTACCACGAGATTACATACCCTCGATTTGCTACCCGGGATAGGGAAGAAATTGATGTGGGCGATAGTGGAAGAGCGTAAGAGAGGAGCGTTTGCCGGCTTCGAAGACCTCACCAAAAGGGTTAAAGGACTTCATCATCCTGAAAAGATACTTGCAAAGCGAATAGAAGAGGAAATAACCGAGGAGAACATCAAATACAAACTCTTTACGCAGTAAGCTATAACTTACATGCTCATTCTGAGAGATAGATAAAAATATTCCGTAAACTTTATATATTCGTCTTGTGAACCTTTCTCTCACTGATGAAAAAGAAGGTTAAGGTAAGAGGGCTGCTGGGTACGGTACTTCACATCGTGGATAAAAAATTGATTGTGAGGAGCGGTAAGCTAAAAGTAAAGAAAGTGATCAATTCTATAGCCGTAACAGAAGATAAAGGGGAGATCGGAAAAGTTTACGATATTTTTGGACCTGTTAATCGTCCTTATGTAAGTATAAGGGTATTTGAAGGGCTAAAACTGAAAGAAGGGGAGCTGAAGAAGCTTGCTCATAAAAAATTATACGTTCTCTAGTAGATAGATTGATTGAGGTGAAGAAGGGGGAAGGAGATGCCCGAAAAGAATGGCGGAGAAAGCGTTGGAGAGGCACGAAGGAGATCAGAGGCAGATAGAGAACGTTTACAGAGGCTTAGCGAACGTCAACGACGGAAAAGACTGAGTAACGCAATCGGGAAGCAGCGTTTACACGCGCAAGATGAGATAGACCGATTGTCGTCATTGCTTTCTATGCCAGAGCGAGCGAGAGAAGGCAGCATGGCAATATACCGTGACGCGTGGGAGCATGATCTGATTCACGGACGTTCAATAGAGAAGATACTGGCAGCGTCTATTTACATGGCGTGTCGCACGCATAATGTGCCGAGAACGCTGGGCGAGATAGAAAATGCGACTAAGGTGGGACGGAAGGATATAATAAAGACCGCCAAGTTATTGACAAATAGGCTTGGGATGAAGCTTGCGCCCACGTCCCCTCTGGCGTATGTAGGCAGATTTTGCGCTAAATTAAGTTTAGAGCAGCGTGTGGAGGAACGTGCGCGTGAGATAATAAATGCGGCGTTAGAAAAGGATATAACGAGTGGCAGAGGTCCTACGGGCATATCGGCGTCGGCGATTTACATCGCGGCAATCTTATGTGACGATCGGAAGACGCAAAAGGATGTTGCAGAGGCTACGGGTGTCACAGAAGTGACTTTACGCGTGCGGTACAAAGAGTTAGCAAGAGAATTAGGAATAACCGTGGAGTAGACGGACGCTTATATCTGTGTCTTAAAGAGAAGGCAGTTATACCTTGTATACAACAAAAATTCTAATTACAAAATTCTAAGGAGTTGAGCAATTTCAATGGAAAAATTTGAGGTGATCCCCGCGGTAGACTTGAAGGGTGGCAGATGCGTCCAACTGCGGCAGGGTAAAAAAGAGGATGTGATATTCTCTTCGGCTGAGGACCCCGTTGAGATAGCGAAAAAATGGGTGACGCAGGGTGCGAGCAGATTGCATATAATTGATCTGGATGCGGCGTTACAAGAAGAGCAGAATAATTTTGAGGTTGTTAAACGCATCGCCGAGTCCGAAGGCGTGCGGGGGGAAGTAAAGATTCAGGTGGGTGGCGGAATCAGGTCTTACGAAGTGGCGGTTAAGCTGCTCGAGATAGCCACGGGCGTAGGAGTGGATAGAATAATCTTTGGGACGGCTGCGCTGAAATCACCGCAGCTCATCGAGACCGTGGCGGATGAGTTCTCTTCCGAACGGGTAATGGTTGCGTTGGACGTGATAAAGGGCAAAGTGGCGATTGACGGGTGGCGAGAGGTAACGGGGGTGGATGCAACAGAAGCGGCGAAGCATGC
>JAUWPM010000071.1 GCA_030611585.1 Methanosarcinales archaeon
AACCGATGCAGTAGGTAGTGCTGCCGATGTTCATAGCGTTACACCCTCCTTCAATACTTCCGATATAAAGTCATTTTCATTCAGTATCATCTTCCTGAACTCATCCTCAGTATAACACAGTGGTTCTATTGGCAGATCTGTTAAACCAAGAACGCCTGCGATTCTTTTATGAAATTTGTTCTTAAAATCGGCGACTATCACCAGATCAATGTCACTTCCCTCATTTAAATCCGCTCGGACATAAGAGCCAAATACAATTATCTTACTCACCCGGTATTTCGCCCGGAGTTTCTTCGCCAATTCCTGCAATTTAATATCTATTTCTTTATATGTTTCTTTACCTCTTCCAATATCAATCCTGCATAGTTTATGCATTCTTCTGCATCCTCCTTCTCATAGTATTCAAATTAATAGGTGCTAACTCCCCTGCGATACCATTAGGATATCGTGCAGGAATGTAAACACTATCCAAAACCTTTGCCGCCTTTTTCAAGCTCTCAAATCCAATCTCCAGGTCCCCTATTTCTTTTATCAATTCAAATATCGAATGTGTTAAGATCTTCCTAAACCCTTTCAAGTATAAAAACGATTTTAACGCTTTTTCCGCACTTTGTTGCGATTGAAAGCATGCCCACTCATAATCGCCCGATTCCAGGCTATTTCCCGCACTGCTTAAATCCTTCTCCGCCGGTTTTAGCCATCTCAAGGCTTCATTCAAATTTCCACTCATTTTTTAATTGAATTACCTCCTTTCTTTAACATTTGTACGTATACCTATTACTTACTCTACTCTACCCTACGAGATAAAAAGGAGCGGATACACAAGGAGGGAGGTAAAGAGAAATTACCTCTATTCTTACTTATACAACACGATGACCATTTCGATCAGGTAGGAATGGGATTTCACAAAATCTTATGAACCCGCATATATCGGTAAATGGTGCCGTGACGGTGGCTTGCAACCGTGTACCTGAAAGTGGTTGAGCAGGGTCTGGCTCAACTGGTGAGGCGCTGAAAACGTATCAGCAGAATTTTTCGTCTTCCACCGGAAACGCACCCGAAAGCTTTATATGTACAATCCCGCCAATGGATTAAATAGGCAATATTGCTCAAGTTGAGCAGTATCGCTTAAAAATAGCAAAGTTTATATACTCTGGGAATAAAAATAGAAAAAGGAGGTGAAAAGAAAAAAAATGAACAGAAGAATGAAAAAAGGCATTGGTGGGATAATTGTATCCTTGATAATGATTACTTCGATCGCTGCTGTGATTCCTATGGCTGCTGGAACAGGCAACACTAATGGTGATGAAACGGGTACTGGTACGCCGGGCTACTGGAAGAACCATCCTGATGCATGGCCAGTAGAAGAAATCACCATTGGTGGTGTGGACTACACTGTAACAGATGCTATCGCTGAGATGGATAAGCCTGTGAAGCGTGACATGACCTACGCCATGTTCCAAGCGCTGGTCGCCACCAGACTGAATGTAGAGAGTGGCAGCAATAAAACGTGCATTATGGATACTATCGCAAATGCTAATATATGGATAAATAATCATCCGCTTGGCAGTGGCGTGAAGGCCAAGGACCACCTAGCCTGGCAAGAAGAAGATGGTGGTGGTGAGGAGCTGAAGGATATGCTGGATGACTACAACAACGGTCTTCTTTGTGCACCATCACGTGATTACCTGGAAGAGTGAAGATAAAATCCAAAAGTAGGTAAGCCCTCTTTATTTAGGGCTTCCCAAATTTTCCTTTCCTATGGTAAAACCGAAAAGCTTTTATACGGGTACACGAATAAAAGTTAAATAGGAGCAAAAAAAATGAGTCCTTTAAAGAAAGAAGGTGCTAAAATAATGGTTAAGTCAACCGGAAACAGATGGATGGGTCTTTGTGTGGCAGCCGTGATTATTATCACTGTGATGATGGTATTGCCCCAGGCAGTCTCTGCGCAAAATGCGACCCTTGATAGTTATGGGAATGGTTTGGATATCTACAGCCGGTACTATGGAGACGATGTAAACGCACGGATATTTGAAATGAACGTGTCAGGAACCATCTATGATTCGTACTGCATAGACCTGTTCACAACTATAAACATAGGTGATAATTTAACAATCAACGGCTCTCTTGCTGAAGGCGATCCAAATATTAACTGGACTGCAGTGATTTACATTCTCAATAAGTACGATTATTCTACTGCAGGAGACAAAGACCTGGAGGCTGCCGCTATACAAGCTGCGATATGGTACTATTGTACTGAAGAACATGGAGAGTACCCGGGTACAGGGGGAAAATATCAGTTTATGACAGATCCACAGACTGGCGCATACGATGGTTATTTTTTGGATGACCCATCTGCCGTAAGAGATCGAGCCTTTGTGATAATTAACGACACCAAGGAAAATGGAACTGACTTCAAATTCCCCACGACGATCGAATTAACGTCATCCGAGGAATATGTTCTCGTAAATAAAAGCGTTAATTTAACTGCAACCGTGAAAGACCAGGATAATCAAGATATATCTGGTGTTATCGTTAAGTTTGCTATCACAGAAGGGACAGGAACCTTAAACCCTGACTATGGAACCACAAATAGCTCTGGTCAGGTTCAGACTAACTTTACGAAGACAGGCGACGATAACGCAACAACGGTAGTGGCATGGATCGAGGGAAATTACGGGACGCTGCTACGGGGTGACGTATTATATGCGACCCCAAAACAAAATGTTTCCACGATCACCATTATACCGCACACCATTGAAGACTCAATAGTACTACCGGTTCCTGAGCTTTCGACGCTAGTACTCATGAGCACCGGCTTGCTTGCACTCATGGGCTACGTTGGGTACAGCAGAAGAAGGACAACTAAAAAATAGGAAAAAGAGGGGGTTTTTTTTCGCTCCTCTTATTGTTTTTATTTTTCGAAGTTTTATAATTCCAACTTGACATTGTCAGATTAACCATTAACCGCGGAGTTCACGGAGAGCGCAGAGGATAGCGGTTTAGAGGGTTAGTGGTTTGGCGGTTTAGCTAACGAGCAGAACCGCGAATAAACAAAACCTCGAATTCCGCGTTCTCTGCGGTAGGCAAATTTAAAATGTGACAAAGTCAAGTTAAATGCAGGGAGTTATAATTATAAAAGTAGCAAATTTAATATATCATAGAGATGAGGATATAATTAATGAAAACAGTGTTAAGTGATTTAGACGGCATATTGCTAAGGATAGGGAAGTATGAAAATAAGGGGGAACTTATAGAGGATGCTTTGCGTGCCCTCCTCAGAGCGAAGCCGGAATTAAGAAGAGACGCCGCGGTAGAATTGTATACGAAAAAGGAAGTATCTCTGTCAAGAGCCGCTGAGATCGGTGGAATGAATGTGGCGGATTTCAATGAATTACTGAAGGAGAGAGGCATTAAAATATCAGTTCCGAGCATTCTAGTTGAAGAAATTGACAAAGAGGTGGAGAGAATTTTAGAGGCGGTCTGATGGTGATAGTCTTCGACACAGACATCCTGAGCATGTTTGCAAAAGTAGATGAGGTATATTTATTGAAGCAGCTTTTTGGTGATAAAGCGGTGATGACTCCTAAGATAAGAGATGAAATCTCAGCGCCTTTGGAATACGGATATACCTTTCCACTCAAAGTGCTTTCAACGATAAAAACTGTGCCTTTAAGCAAAGAAGCGATAGACGAATATGTAAGATTTCAAGGGAACCTGAACCTGGGGAAAGGGGAACTCGAAGCTATCGCATATTGCAAGACAGAAAAAAGCACATTCGCAACTAATGATGAGAGAGCGAGAGAGTTTGCAAAGGGAGAAGGCATTCAAGTCTTTTCTTTGCAGGCTATCTTAAAAGCTCTTTGGAAAAAGAAGCTGAAAAGCAAAGGCGAGATAAAGCAGATACTTGAAAGAATCAAAACGGCTGATAATCTTGCAGTGAGTAAGGAAATCGAAAAAGGGATTTTTGAGGATTAAAAGTATTCCGAAGGCATATCCATTTTTCCCATTTCATTTATTTGCTCTGATTCCAGTCCTGGAGCTGCCGACGATAATACTGATGAGCACGGGCTTGCTTGCACTCGCGGGCTACGTGGTGTATAGCAGAAGCAGAAGAAGGAACGGTAAATCGGAATAGCGTAAGATACAAGGGATGCAGGTAGGTTAGGTTAGATGGGGTAAGGGAAAAGAGGATTTTTTTTTCGCTCCTCTTATTTGTTTTTTATTTTTGTATTTTAATTTAGTAATACATTAAGTTAATTAAATAGGGGTAAAAATAAAATGAGTGTCAGTATTTCCGCGGAATTTTCGGAGGAGGAACTGCATACATTGGATAAAATCACAAAAAATCTCGGCTTAATGAGCAAAGATGAACTTATAAGAGAAGCCGTAAGATTTTACATCCGTTTGATGAGTGCAGAAACTGTTCCACGACTCAGGACATTGAGAGCAATAAATGAGTTCTTTGGATCCTCTGGAAAGAGCGCAGGGGAATTGATAGAGGAAATTAGGGAGGAGGATGAGCTTTGAGAATTTATTTCGATTCAAGTGTGCTTGTAAAACTATATAAACAAGAGAAGGATAGCGATGTGATGGATAAAATAATTCAAAATATAGACACAGAGGAATGGCAGGGATTTTCATCAAAATGGTCCTTTCTTGAAATTACACGTGCTTTGAAGAAGGATAAAAAGCCGAACGAGATTATAACAATAGATATGGATGATTTAAAGTCGCACAGGATAAACTTCGTTTCACTCCGTGACGAATTGATACCAATTGCTGAAAGATTGATCAAAGAAACGAATCTTTATGCTGCTGATGCATTTCATCTTGCTACTTTTGAGTTTACAAACAAAAGAGAGAAGATTGATGCTTTTTTGTGTGATGATAGACATTTTGAGAGACTGAAGCCATTTGTTCCCGTAAAAAAGCCGTTTGATTTGTTTTAAATGACTTCGCTCTACCCAGCTCCAGAGCTGCCGACGATAATACTGACGAGCGCAGGCTTGCTTGCACTATTGGGCTACGTGACGTACAGCAGGAGAAGAACAACTAAAAAATAGGAAAAAGAGGAGTTTTTTTATTGCTCCTCTTATCGTTTTTATTTTTGTACTAAACTTTTTATTGTTAAAAGTTCAAAGAGTAAACTAAACTAAATGTCAAAAGGCGATTCGTTAATAATTAAGGAAGTCGTAGACAATTGTAAGGAAAGATTTGGTGGTAATCTTGTTGTATATAAAGTATAACTTCCTTCTCTTTAAGACACAGATTAACGCTCGTGGGCTCTGCCCACATCCCGAAACCCCTGAAAGGGTTTAATTAACACAGAAAAATCAACAATGTTCACCCTAAATAAATCCGTGTAAATCAGTGTTAATCTGTGTCAACAATTTAGGTTTTCTCGTTTCGGTGGTGTGTGTTATTTGGAAGTAGAGCCAAAGGCACTGCGAAAGAGCATTCCGATTATGACTTCTTTGTTATTGTAACGAATTATCGCGTTCTATACGGTAAAAAAGCATGCGTTATCTCGTGGCTGTCTGTAAAAGGAACTAAAGAAATAATAAGAAGTGATAAATAGTAAAAGAATAAAGAAGCGTGCATGAAGAAAATCACGGTCTTGCTCGCACTACTCTTATCCCTATTATATCTTCGTACTTTCAGATGGCTTGTAAATGCGTGGCTCACCGACCCGTATTATTCGCATGGTTTCCTGGTCTTGATCGTCTCCGGCTTTATTCTCTGGCGAGCTATTCGCACAGCTAACAATCAGAATGAACTCAAATCAGAGCCGTACAAAAACGGTATCTTCATATTCGCCTTCGGGCTCATCCTTTATACTGTTGGGTTTATCAAGCTCTTCCCTTTTTTAACTGCGGTCTCATTCTTATTCACTGCAAGCGGGTTAATACTTTATTTCTACGGTAAACCACTGATGCGCGCTTCGCTCTTTCCTCTTGCCTTCCTTATCTTCGCTATCCCGTTACCCTTGGTCTTCCTGGAAAAACTCGCGTACACGCTGCAAGCACTCTCAGCGCGCTATCCCGCAGCACTGCTCGAGCTGCTTGGAATTCCCGTTACACGAGTTGGCGCTGAGATTCACCTTACCGATGCGTCGTTCATTATCGGGTTACCGTGCAGCGGCATGAACTCGCTCATCTCCTTACTGGCACTGGCAGCACTCTTCATCTATCTGCTGAATTGCCCGTTGTATAAAAAAGCCACGCTATTCTGCCTCGCGGTTCCTATAGCGATTCTTGCCAATATGCTCAGAGTTACCTCTCTGCTCCTGATTGCAAACGCTTATGGCGCGGAGACGGCGAGTGGCTTTTATCATACCCTCTTCAGCCCGCTGCTCTTCATCATTGCATTTATATGCTTGATACTTATCAGTATACTCGTGGGATGCACGGTTAAGGGGCGGTGAGGGAATAAAATGGGAAGATTCTTTGGAGAATATTCAAAGATCATCGGACTGCTTGTGCTTGTTTTTGTGATTATCATGCTCTTTTCTACACCCTCCATGATACTTGCTAAAGCGGTCACCACGATCGGCACTGAACTCTCACATGCAACCGAGGATGAAACGCATGTGCGCACAAAGATGGATTTTGGAAACAACGAGCACATCCAGGCATTTCCAAAGCAGATCGGCGATTGGACTGCCTCTGATTATAACACGACACGGCTTGCGGAAAGTCTGGGTGCGGACGTAATGCTCATGCGTGCATATTCGCATCCGAAATTATACCAGCCCGTATTCTTCCTCATTATGCAGTCCAACGACCGTTCGAGCTTTCATCCCCCGATCGTCTGTTACCCTGCGTTAGGCTATACCATAGCGGAGGAAGGCAAGGAAGAAGTGCTGGTGCAGAACGCCAGTTGGGCGGAAGGACAGTGGCTGTCTGAAAAGGACGTGACGTTTAATGGTACTATAGCGGTAAAGAAGCTCATTGTGGTAAAGGAAGCGGAAGAAGATGGCGAAATCACAGAGCGGCGAGTCGTGCTCTACTACTATGTTAAAGATCGCCCCTTCGCCTCTAATACCGTTACTATGGTCCGTGTCTCGGCGATTGCACCGACCGAAGGTTCGTATGAAGGGGTACTCAATATCTCAAAGGAGTTCATGGGCGATACCGTCCCTTGCATGTTTGAAATGCAAAGAGAGGAACCTACCCTTTTTACCAGCCTCGCTTCCGGCTCGATCGTTGAGAAAGCTGCACTTCTCATGCTGCTCCTCGTTCCTCTGGCGATTATCTTCTATCCACAAATAAGAAAGTTTCTTTCACTATAGAGGTAAATATGTTTATGTTATTTCCCCCTTAAGAGATAAAAGACTATGGAAAAAGAAGTGATAGCAAGATATATCCTGGACTTCCAGGAAAGGAAACTGCCGGCGCTTATTCCAAGGGAATTGATTATGACATTAATGATCTGGGCACGAGAGAACGGGAACTGAAATCATTGATAAAGGCATCAAAGGAATTTAAAAGCAACAATTTGTCGGTAATAACCTGGGATTACGAAACAGAGGAGGAGTTTAAGGGAGAAGCGATAAAATTCGTCCCGTTATGGAAGTGGCTGATGATTAGAGGTTTGGTTTATTAGCGGTTCCGCTCGTTAGCGAAACCTCCAAACCACCAAACATACATCCTCTGCGTTCTCCGTGACGTGAACTCTGCGGTTAGTTAATCTAACTAACAATGTCAAGCTAAAAAAGAAGGTGCAATCAGGAACAAGACGATATTAATAACGCCGTGAGATATGCTCACGCCGTAGAGCGACCCTGTTTTCCGTACCACCAACGAAAAAATAAAGCCCACGCTACCTGCAAGCAGGACATCGAAAATGGTCAGGTTGCCGATGTGCAGCACGCCGAAGAGAACGGATACGAGGATAATGCCCGAGAACCCCATCGTTCTCGTTGCGTGGTATTGCATCAGCCCGCGGAAGCCCAATTCCTCGAGGAAGCCCGTACAAGCGATCATAATGAGCGCCGGTACAAGCAACGCTTCAAAGCTGGGTTCGACCAATATCCCTGGTTTTAATACATAATATTCCATTATGCCGAAAGGAATCGCGAAGAGTATCGTGGCGAGTTCAAGCGGCAGATGCTTTAACCTCGGTAGAGCGAGTGCAACATCCAGCGGCTTTAGGTGCTGAATATACATGCAGGTAAAGATCGCAATGAACACCGGTATGCTTACTATTGCAAACCACGTGATGTAGCTGAAGTAGGGTACAGGCATAGCAAGGCTGAGGATTCTTATAAGAGGAGCAAGAATGAGAACCATCAGTAATCGAGAGAACTCAGGATCGGCTGTTAAGAGTAACGCCGAATGGACGAGCAATGCAAAAAGAATAACAGCATGAAAAGCAATGCCATACTTCGCAAAGATAATGCCATGCCACGTAGCATAAGCCGTCACAAACTCCGCACCCGCAACGAGAATCAAGTACGCTGTG
>JAUWPM010000095.1 GCA_030611585.1 Methanosarcinales archaeon
GCTGACATAAGAACTCTTTCTAACAGTCCCTATGAGCACGAACACTCTGGCAAGAGTGGACAGGACTTGCGAGTTCCTGTATTAAACATGCGTGGTGAGCCGCTGATGCCAACAACGCCGCGAAAAGCAAGAAAGCTGTTAGAAGCAGGCAAAGCGAAAGTAGTTAGTAGAACACCATTTTCCATACAGTTGTTGTATCCGACGGGAGAGACGAAGCAGGACATCACACTTGGTATAGATGCGGGCTACAAAACAATCGGATACAGTGCAATAACTGTGGTAAGAGAGTTAATTGCAGGTGAACTCGAACTGAGAAGCGACATAAAGCGACTGTTGGAGAAGAGAAGAGCATATCGGAGAACACGCAGAGCAAGGTTGTGGTATAGAGAACCGAGATTCGATAATCGAGGCGGAAGAGAAGAGGGCTGGTTAGCACCGAGCCTGCAGCACAAGCTTGACAGCCATGTGAAGCTCATTGATAGACTCAAATCTATCCTGCCGATAACAAAGGTGATAGTAGAAGTAGCAAGCTTCGACACGCAGAAGATGCAGAACCCAGAGATAAAAGGAGTAGAATATCAGCAAGGCGAACTCCAGGGCTATAACGTGAGAAATTATTTGCTTGAGAAATTCAATCACAAATGTGCTTACTGCGGTAAGAAGAACGTACCTTTGGAAGTAGAGCATATCGTGCCGAAGTCTCGCGGTGGGTCGAACAGAGTAGCTAATCTTTGTATTAGCTGCCACGAGTGCAATTTAGAGAAGGGCAATAAGACCGCCGCCGAGTTTGGCTATCCAGCGATACAGAAACGGGCGAGCCAACCATTAAAAGCCGCGGCATTTATGAACATCATCCGGTGGAAGCTGGTGAACATGCTTGGCTGCGGTTATACCTATGGTTATATCACAAAATACAATCGCATAAAACGCGGATTAGACAAGAGCCACGTAAACGATGCTTATGTTATTGCCGGCGGAGATGCTCAGCAGGAACGCCGCAGTCCAGCAATCCTCAAAGGTAAGCAAGTAAGAAGGCAGAATCGGAGTTTATACAAAGCGAATCTGTTGAAAGGCAGCAGAAGGAAGAGGAACACGATAAAGGAAGCGTTTGGTTTCAGGAGGTTTGATAAAGTAATGTATGGAAAGGTAAAATGCTTCATATTCGGGTTGAGAACGCGCGGGAACTTCGATTTGCGAACAATAGAAGGGGACAAGATTGGTGGGGATGTTAATTATAAGAAGTTAAGACTGTTAGAACGGTCAAGAGGGATAATACAGGAGGTGAAAAGTGCAATTCCTCTCCGCCCTGAAGGACGGAGTCCCCTTGCACAAATCTGATGGGGGAAAAAAATATAAAAAAGCGGGGAAAAATATGGCACTTGCAGGTGTCCGATCATTTGAATACGCAATTAGAAGAGTATATAGAACTTGACAGCTTTTCCACCAAATCTGAGTTTATACGGGAAGCAGTACGAGAACGGTTAGAGATAGAGAAGAAGAAATTTGGGGAATAGTCGTGCTTGAAAAAAATGCTATCAGAGAGATTATCGCACCGTGGTTAGAAGACGCTGGTTATACAACATATATAGAAAAACAATTTACGGTTAAGGGAAGTGGAGGTCGGCGCCCAGATATAGTTTGTGGTAGGGATGATGTGTGGAGTGCTATTGAAGTTAAAAGGGGCGGAATAGGAGACATTCAAAGATCGTATAAAATTCTTGATTACGCTTGTGAGTATTGTGGTGGGGCGTTATATGTTAGTGATGATGGGGGGGTTAATATAACTAATTTTCTTGTTGCTACCGAGTTTTCTCCAAGGGGACATTTGTTTAAAGACGAACATGTTACATCGGAAGAATGGCAAAAAAAGCAATCCAACTGTTACAAAAAAGTTGGTGGTTATATAACGCCTCTTCTTGAATGGCAGCGGAGTGCCGATTTTGTACGGAGTATTTGGAAAACATGGAGAGCAAGAGACTCTATGCGGCATTTGAATATTGGGGTGCTACTCTCTAACATCAACGATAGGGAAACGACGCTTGACAATCGTTCGGTGCCTAAAAAATTTGTGATGCACTACTCTAAGCGTAGCCAGCGTTGGGGACAATGGTGGAAAATTCTGTGATAGAATTGACTGATGAAATCCTTGAAGAGCATTACAAACGCTGTAAACCGATTATCCTAAAATATGCCCAAGAGAGCGGCGCGTTTAGAGCACTTGTTCAAGGTCATAACGGATGGTGGGATAAGGACAGATTGAAAGGCACGGCTAAGTTATATTATCCGGACGATGCGACATTCGACAGGATTATCGATGGATTAAAAGGCAAACGCAGATCGTTATATTGGACTGCTCAGTTCTTCGCCCCTGAAACCGCTAACATAGAGAAACCTTATGATCGCGAAACGGGGAAGATAACGGAGCAAATTGGGAGTAGAGAGGATACTATTTACCACAGTTTCTTTTTGGATTTTGATAAAGCTAAGGATAAAGACATTCACGATCCAAAAGTTGTAAAGTGGTTAGAGAAGGGCATAAAATTCTTTTCCGATAAACTTACTGATGCTGGTATTGAGAGTTTTGGATTAGCGTTTTCGGGCGGCGGCTGTTATTGTGTGCTTCATCCACGCTTAGGATTCTTTGGCAGTGTAGGCGAAGACAACTATACCTACCGCGTGGAGGTTTGGCAAGCGGCTTTTGACCTACTTATTGGTGATATATCGACGGAATTCTTTGATGAGAACCCCGAAGCGATAGAGTTTGTCAAATTTGACAAATTGAATTACGATAAGAAACGCCAGGTGAAGACTATTCTTTCGATTCATAAACGATTCCCGTATGCCGTTATCCCGTTAGACAAGGACAACCCTAAAATAGACTTTGAAGAAGCGAGTTTGCCGCTTAGCGATGAAATTATTGAGAAGGCAAATAATTGGCTTGTTTATCAGGGCGATATTGATAACTTTGGGAACTTCGTTGATCCATGGATTCAGAAAGCTAAAAAAGGCGTTGGAAAAATACACGGTACGCGGGTTGTTACGTTCGAGACCGAAGAAATTAGTGAAGACGAATGGGCACCATGTATCAGGAACATTTTAGCCAAGAAAGATTTAAAAAGCGGCAAGGGTGCAACGAGAGCATTAGCCGTTTTGGCTTCTTATTTACGGGTTGTCGGCGTATCCGAAGAGAAAGCATTTAAAATGTTCAAAAGAAAGGCGGATGAGTGGAATGCCGAAACGTCTAACCTCTTCGAGAGCTGGTATGCGTCCGAACCCCCGAAATGTATTGTGCCTGGGTGTGAAAATATGCGGGAAAAGGGCGGGGGTTATCCGCACCCAAAATTAGGGGATTTGAATATTTGCACACCAGACGAGAGATGCAAAGGGATAAAGGGTCCTATTGAGTATCACAAAACACGAGCAGCCGCTAATGCAGACATTCAATTACGCGACCGAGAGTATTACCTTATAATTGATCCGAAACCCGATGGTACGCAACAATATAAAGGAGTTAAATTTAAGCTCTTTGCAACTGATTTGACTGCATTATACCACTTTAAAACGATTCGTGATACCGAGGAAATAATTTATTATAAGGACGGTTATTATCAATGTAATGGTGATCGGGAGATAAAAGAGAAAGCAGAAGAGATGTTTGCGGAGCTAATAAGCACTCGTGGAGTCAATGAGATTATTGGACATGTAATGCGAAGTACCTATATAGATAGGGACGAGTTAAATGCCGATGCGACAATATTAAACTTTGAGAATGGATTATATTGCTTGAACCCGAACGAGTTTAGACCGCACACGCCAGAGCATATAACAACCATGAGAATCCCAGTAAAATACGACCAAGATGCCGATTGCCCTGAAATTAAGAAGTTTTTGAGAGAGGTAGTGGGAACCGAGAACGACGCGAAAATCCTTGAGGAGATTATTGGATTTTGTTTATACCCGCGATACTTCATAAAAAAAGCGGTGATGCTTACTGGGGAAGGGGATAATGGTAAAACTATCTACCTTAATTTGATAGAATGGTTTTTAGGGAAAGAAAACTGTTCAAGCATCGTTTTACAAAAACTAACGCTGAAAGACCGATTTACTAACGCCTTTTTAGTTGGTATGCTGGCTAATATCGCGGGGGATTTGTCGTCAAATGCGTTAAGCGACACCGGGATGTTCAAGATGCTCACGGGCGGTGATTACGTGCCCGCGGAAATAAAGGGTGGCAAAGTGTTTAAATTTTTAAACACCGCAAAAATGTTGTTCTCCGCGAACGAAATACCGGTAACCCCAGACCTCACAGAGGCGTTTTGGACGCGGTGGATTATTGTAAATTTCCCTTACACATTTGTAAGCGAGCCGAAAACCAAACATGAAAAAAAAAGGACATCAGAAGAAGAATTGCTAACCAAACTCACAACACAAAAAGAGATGTCGGGGCTTCTAAATTTAGCGTTAGGGGAGTTGAAAAGGTTGTTAGATAAGAGAGAATTTAGCTATGGTAAGACCACCGCAGAGATTGAAGAAGAATATAGGATGTTATCGAGTAATGTATATGGATTTGTGAAGGAGTGGTGTGAGGAAACCGTGGAAGGGATAACGCAAAAAAGCGAGCTTTACCACGCGTATAAATTATATTGCGATTGGAAGAAGAAGCTGCCTGAAAGCAAAAATATGTTCGGGAGAGAACTACCGAGAATAGCTAATGTTATGGGGGTTCGACCGAAGATAGAAGGAAAGCAAGTAGAAGCATGGGAAGGTATTTTGTTAAATAATACTTTCTTTTCTTTTGTGAATACAATAGAAAATAATAATAGTAGTAATAGTGGTAATAGTGGTGATTCCCTTTATTCTGGTTCTAAGAAAAACAAAAATAGTATGGGGGGGAGTAAGGAAAAAAACACCTCTTTCGCTACTATAACCACTTCGGAAAATGAACAAAAACCGACAGAGTACGCCACATGTGAGCGTTGTGGTACAGAAGGATATTTGGTTGAGTACGAACAACAATACTTATGTTCAAAATGTTTACGAGATGCAATGCAAGAAAAGCGTCAACAACCAGAATCAGAGCATGAAACACATCTGAGCGTAAGAGAAATTATTAAGAAAATAGAAGACGAGTTTGGCGAGGAAGTCCCAGTAGAAGAAGTGCTTGCCCATGCGGATGCGGAAGGCATAGACCGTGATAAAGCGGCGGAGATAATAGACCTAATGAAACGTGACGGGATACTGTTTTCACCGGGTAAGGGGGTCGTGAGGTTTGTACGCTAAAAAAGTAAAAATCCGCTTTCTCTTTTTGCCCCGTGGCGAAGAGAAGCGGAAGAAATCGGGGGTGAAAGCAATCTCTCTACCCCTTCTTCTTTCTCAACACTGCCATCTCCTCACGCATCTTTTTCGTATCTGCTTCCGACATTTTCAATCGTTCCTGCAAATCCGCGATAACATCAGCAGCATTAACGCCACGTCCACCTCGCTCACCTTCCAGAAGCTGGCCAAAAAGAATCTCCTCCTCCTTCTCTGTTATTAGATTGCTCGTTTCCCACGCGGTT
>JAUWPM010000094.1 GCA_030611585.1 Methanosarcinales archaeon
CCGTACTGATCAATACCAGTTATCGGGAAACCGTCGAGATCAGCTATCGGTATCTTTCTCTCATTGTTCATACCGTTTACATTGACCTGTTCGAATGAACTCGGATCACCGGTTGAACTTTTCCATACCTGGCATCCCAGAATCGGGTTTAAGGTCCCAACAAAGAGCGAATTATTATAGACGATCATTCTCCACATATAGCCGTTACCGAAACCCCTGAAGTCATAGTTCGGTATATCCATAAACCCGGTAGTTGTAACGGGGTCCCAATTAATTCCGTCAGTTGTCCGCCAGAGTTCTGCTTGATCAAAAAAATTCTGCGTACCCATGTAGAGGCTTCCATCAAACACAGCACTTGAAAGAATCACACCGTTTTGTGGGTCATCAAATCCGCCATCCATTATCTTTTCCCAGATGAATCGTGGCGGGTCACTTGGATCTACCGTACCATTTGTTCGCCAGACCTGACAGCCGACCAGAGCACTCAAATCCCCTGTTAAAATCGCTTGTATAAGTTGAGGACCAGTGCCATTCCATGTCCCGGCATACAGATATTCTATATCCTCTCCATCAGTTGATGGATTGAACGGAATCAACTCTCCTATACCACTGTTGGTCTCGGGTTCACCGAATCCCGGCGTATTTACCTGTACCCACTTGCTACGATTCGGCCAGGTACCGATTGAATCAAAGTCCGTTGGTCCTGTATATTTCCAAACACCAGCACCTTCATCGGGATTCTGGGCTTCTGCATAAATAGTGCCATTATAAATGGCTATGCCTCTGGTTGCTGTGTTATTTGAATTGCCAAATCCAGGTATATTAGCGAGTTTCCAGTGCGTGCCGTTGGTAACCCATATCTGACAGCCAATGAAAGGATTACTGGTTCCAACCCATAGGAGATTCTCATATACTTCCATCCCTCGTGCGCCTATACAGAACGTGTTGAATCCAGCCGCTGGGAACTGTGTCCCGGTCGGTCCCACTACTTGTTCCCATGAGTTGTAGCTGCCGTTTGGGGATCGGTAAATCTCTAAGCCATCATTTACAAGTGAAGGTGAATCGCTGAAATTTGTATTGAGCGTTCCAACATAGAGATAGCCATTGTATTCGTGCATGGACCACGCATAATCGTTGGCGAGGTCGCCAAAACCTTCATCATTAACCTGTTCCCAGAGATATTTATCAGCGGCACTTGCTGGCATTACCAAAGCAAAAGCTGAAATAAGCAGTATCGCCGTTACCATTATCGCCATTTTCTTATCGCTTTTCATTTTTGTTTTTTCACCTCCTACTGTCTTGTTAAATTCTGTATGCGAATAAGCTTCTTGAATGTATATATAACTTTCGGTTCTTACTTACTGGCTTTGGTGCATAATTCGTATGTTTTGGTATTTAAATTTTGGATTTTGGAATTGTTTTTTAGAGATTAGTACTTAGGATTTAGGATTTTCGCCCTCATCAGCTCTTTCTTACTCACGAACACCGACTCACCGGTGTTTATATCCTCGCCTTCTATTCCTTTTCCTTCCACAATCTTCTCCACTGAAATCTGTTTATCACCAATCTCTACGACCTCGCCCGACTTAAACCCCGGCAGTCTTACCGAGAACGAGACCCGATAGATGTCCCTGCCGTCTTTCCGGCCGTACAATTTCTGACTTTTCGAAAAGCTCCCACCTAATTTCTTCACGATCGCTCTCGAAATCCTACGACCACAGTCCATACTACTAACATAAATGTCCAGCCCCTCTTTCAACGTCTGCTCTTTCGATACGAAATCCTCCTCACCTAAGGACGAATACGCAATCTCTTCCGCAGCGGCGAGTTCGTCATCCGTTGGAACTCTACACTCCGCCCTTATTTGCACGATACCCGCGTAATAGCCGCCCGCTATCCTGCCACATCGTTCACAGGTCTCCCGGTTCAAAATAACCGCTACTTCGTCTCGTTCTTCTATCGCCACGCCTTCTATCTCTGCGTTCGCAACTAAGAACACGCGTGCTCTACGCTCGCCCTCTTCTATCTCTGACCTTAGCCCGGTTATCTCAACTGCACAGTCAGAACCGTACTTCTTCCTTATTGCTTTCCGTACCGAATCCGCAACCACCGCCTCTATGCTCGTCCGCTCCTTACCCTTAAAATAACTGCCGCAATGCGTGCACACATTCAGGCTCACCTCCCGGTCCTGAGGTTCAAGTAACGTTATCCCCTGCCTGAAGCAGTCCTCACATAACGAATCGAAGAATTCATCTGTTTGCTTACCGCATTTCGGGCAGAATTTACGCCATTTAGCTCTCTTTCGCTCTTCTTTTTTCTCTTTCATTTATTTATTGCCATTATTTGTATACTATCAGACAGTTTGTTTATTGTTTAGTTTAGATTGCCACGGCGCCAAAAGAGCGAGCTATGGATGAGGAAATAGACCACGCTAAAATAGGACTTAAAGCAGGCTTGGAGATACACCAGCAGTTGGACACGAAAACAAAACTCTTCTGCAAATGCCCTACTACGCTAAGGGACAAGAAGGAATCAACATTCTCGTTTAAACGGTATCTAAGAGCGTCAAAGAGCGAAATGGGCGAGGTGGACAGAGCTGCTCGTGAGGAGGCGAAGTACAGCCGGACGTTTATGTATAAAGGCTATGACAGTACGTGCTTGGTGGAAAATGACGAAGAGCCGCCGCGCGAATTGAACCAGGAAGCAATTGACACGTCTTTAGAAGTAGCGCTGCTTCTGAACATGAATCCGGTGGATGAGATTCACACCATGCGGAAAATCGTTATTGACGGCTCGAACACCTGCGGATTTCAGAGGACGGCGTTAGTTGCGACCGACGGTTGGCTCTCGACGGAGGAGGGTCCTGTTAGGGTGGATTCGCTTAGTTTGGAGGAAGATGCGGCACAGAAGATAGAGATAGGAACAGAAACAGGAACAGAAGGCAGTGCCGTTGGTTATTCTTTAGACCGGTTGGGCATCCCGCTTGTGGAAATAGGCACTGCTCCGGATATAAAAACGCCAGAGCAGGCGGTGAACGTAGCTGAGCAGCTCGGTATGATATTGCGCTCCACGGGTAAGGTGAAACGCGGATTGGGAACAATCAGGCAGGACATAAACATTTCGATAGCCGCAGGCGCCCGTGTGGAGATCAAGGGCGTTCAGAACTTGCGGTTAATCGGTGAGATAGTGAAAAACGAAGTTCTTCGACAGTTGCGGCTCATCGCGCTAAAAGAGAAGTTGAATAAAAGAGGTGCGCGGGTCGAGCATCGCATTAAAGATGTATCCAGCGTATTTGAGGCTACTTCTTCGCGGGTAATACAGAGAGCGGGCGGGAACGTCTTCGGAGTATGCCTGCGTGGCTTTTCCGGTATGCTCGGAACCGAGATCCAACCGGGAAGACGGTTCGGCAGCGAATTATCGGATTTCGCAGCTAAGTATGGTGCGGGTTTGATGCACACCGATGAACTTCCTGCGTATGGCATTACAGAGTACGAGGTGGGGCGGCTGAAGAGCGCCTTTGACGCTACGGACGATGATTGTGTGGTAATCGTTGCTGCGGAACGAGCGCGTGCGGAGAACGCGTTGAAAGCAGTACTGAGCAGGGCGGAGGATGCAATGCGAGCGATACCAGAAGAAACGAGAAGAGCGTTGCCCAACGGTAGCAGCGCGTATATGCGACCGCTACCCGGTGCTGCACGGATGTATCCGGAGACCGATGTGCCACTGGTAGAGGTAGATGAACAGAGACTGCACACCATAAAAACCAATCTCCCGGAGACGTTTGAGCACCGAAAGGCGCGATACAAGGAACGGTTCGGCTTAAATGACGAACTCGCGGATAAAATCGCTCGCAACGTCAATTTCTCTCTTTTTGAACGCATAATGGAGTTGTATAAAAATATATCAGCAACGTTGGTGGTCCGGACACTTACGGATACCGTGACGGAGTTGGTGAAAGAGGGGATAGACGTGGAACGGTTAGAAGAACAGCATTTCGTGGATATATTCGAGCACCTCGCAGCAGATGCGTTTGCGAAGGAGGCAGTGCCCGCCATCTTGAAATTCTTAGCGGAGAAGCCTGAAATGAGCGTGGTCAAGGCAATAGAAGAAATCGGGCTGAGCGCAAATATGGCGGAGGTGGAGCAGCTCATAGAAGTGATAGTGAACGCAAAGAGGGATTTTATACAAGCAAAGGGCGCACGAGCGGTGGGACCGTTGATGGGCGTTGTGATGAAGGAATTACGTGGGAAAGTGGATGGAAAGGTGATAAATAGAATGGTGGCGGATAAGGTGAAAGAGGTTCTGAAGGAGGGTTAACACACTTAGAACGGGAGGACTAACTAATATGACTGAGCATATTGGCATCGAAAGTGTGCGCGGATTTTGCCATCTGCCCTGATAATACGATTATCTATCATACCGCTTGAACTTTTGATATTGATACTTCACTCAGTTACTCCGGTATTTAAATTTCTACGAACCAATACGTCTACCACTACCTCTACTTCCAATCCCGATTTAGCAGTAAAAGAGGTAGGATATTTTAGCTATTACCCGTATTTTGTTAAATGTATTTATATAGTGCGGAGGAAAGATTAGGAACATGGAAGAAAAAAAGAAGATGTATAAGTGCAAGTATTGTGGCGAAGAATTTGAGAAGCCATTACTGTTGGCACACCATGTAAGGGCGAAACATAAGAGAGCAAAGAAAAGAGAGAAGAAAGGGGTCGCGGTAGAGAAGATGTCAGAACAGATAAACAAGACTATTGAAGCCATAGGCATTCTGAAGGGGTTGCAGGTATCTCCGCATCTGAGCGAAGATGAAAAGGGAGTTCTGGGCGACGTGTCAAAGCGGATTGAGGAGCTTTTAGCGTATATACAGAAGAGCAAATAAATAACGGGGTACCAGAGTAAACAAGAGATTCAGGTGCTTATAAATCGGGCATCAGAGAAAAAGCATTTTGGAGATAGGGTATGTATACTAACTTAGCATACGTATCTGGGTTTGGGGTAGGTAAAAGAAAGGAAGGGAAAGATTCCCTTCTCTTATTCCCACGCCCCCTATCTTCGCCAACTTTTTAGATTTACTTCTATTTATGCACCCTTCAATAACTTTCAACCCATTTTTTCAGTTTTAGCGAAGCTGTCCCACAATCCACAATCCCAGTAAAAAGAAGACCGGTTAGAGCGTTATAACCAAAAATAAGCATCCAAATTTGCAAAATATCTGATTATGGGACGGGCTCTTCAACGTCTAAAGAGGTGTATCATAAGGTCATGATGAGTCTTCTTCTGACCAAAGATATTTATTAGACAAAAATCAAGAATTAACCCCCTCGCCAAAGCACCTACAATATCACTTCCATAAACCATCCAATTTTAAATTTGAGTTATGATACATCTAAAAACCTTAATGGAAAAAATATAAACAATCTATTTTAAAAATAAGCCGTTAAAAACCGAAAGATTTAAATATAACCTCGTATATTGCTATTAATGGAGGAACTAAAATGAAATCGCCATTAATACCAGATTTGGAGAGCCCAAAATGGGTTATAGCACAATTTATACTCAAAGCGATCGGCTCTAG
>JAUWPM010000119.1 GCA_030611585.1 Methanosarcinales archaeon
GATGGGCAGTTGGCGAAATGGACTGAAAAAGAGAAGAATACCGCCAATGTTACCCTGATAATAGAGTATTATCTGGATTTTGCCGAAGGTACGAGACAAGAAATTGAAGCGTTAAGTGCTGAAATACCACACATTAAGGACTTGATAGCAGAAAAAGAACGCTCATTGCTCAACGCTCAGTTCACGAGGGAGATAAACCAAATTGATGAAGAATTGCGAAGTTACAGAGAGAATCTTAACGAACTCCAGCAGGAGAAGGAAGAGATTAACAGAGCGATAGCGAGAATAGAAAATGAAGTTCCCGCATTAAAACGGGATATACAAGGCATTCGTGAACAGTTGGATGAATTGAGGAAAAATGAGCCTGAGATAGCAGATATAATCCACATCGTAAATTTTTATCGGGAATGCGCCAGAAGGAATAAAATTGTGGCGTTCAGGGAAAAATACGTATTTAAGCGGCGAAAGCCGTTATACAAGCAATATGAAGAAAAGATAAATGAATTGCAATTAGCACGAAGAAATCGCATCGAACTGGAGCAAATATTACAGGAGAAATCAGAAAAGCAGAAAGAGGAAGAAGAGAAGATAACAGAACTTCAAAATGAGTTAAATGCGCGAAAACGCGAAACAAGAGAGAAGGAAGAGGATTTGACACGTAAAAAGGAAGACTTAATCGCAGTTGAAGAAAATCACAAGAGGTTGTCTGGAAAGATTGAAAGTAGGGGGGACGAATTGGAGGTTTTAAAAAGGGACAGGGATTTACTTGCTCGTGGTGAATTGGAATATGACAAGGATGCGTTAAGAAGAGAAAATCCAGAATTGCGTGTGCTATATTACGATTTAAAGCTATGGCGTCATTATGGGGTTGGAAAAGTTGAGTTTGGAAAGCCAGCTTTCAACTGAGTATCCATCTTCAAGCAAGTTTATGAATTCTTTCAGGAGATTTGTTCTTTTAGTGTCGGAGTGTATCATTTCTTTGCGTACGTACGGTCTTATCAGCTCTCTTGATCTATGGATTTCTTCAGGTGTGATGTCCTGCATCTCTCGAATAAAGTCTTTCACGTCCGAGAGTATATCATTCACATAAGTTTCATTCTCAAAATTCGAAAAAATTGCCGTTAGCGCACCGTATTGAGCCATTTCATTCGTTGTTCTGGTTCTTCCGGTTCGTCTTCGTATGTGCATTCTGCTCCATCTGTGACTTCGTTCTTCAATGTTGTTGTCGCGCATAATTTCCACTACATTACCAGAGTTGTCCTTCACTTCCACGAAAAGTTCATTTGCATGTTGTCTGCAGTTTTTCGTTATTTGTCTTGCTGCCTGGAGGAGCTCTCCTCCACTGGCTTCTCCTTCTTTATCGATATCCGCCAGGGTCGTTTCCATATCTTCTTTCATTTTTTGAGCTTTTGTGGGTGCTGCCTCACTTCCATTTTGGCTTAAATGTCTGCCAACTCTTAGAGTTGTCCGCACTTTTTCAAACCAGCTCCATATTTTTTTAATGTTAGCATATTGTGTGTTGACGATTGTATTGATAGTAAGAGCATCTAATTTCTTAGAGAACTCTGTGATTTCGCAGATATCGAGGTTATGGGATGTGTTCCACTCCAGGATTCTTCTGTTCATGTTTTTTATCTCTAAAATTCTGTTCATGATTTCGAGGTAGGGTAGAACGAAAGGATAATTAGAACTCCGCTCGCGGCTAATAAGCAGATGCTCTATCGCAAGAGCGATCCATCTGCGTTCCGCAACGATTAAAACGTTTTCAGAAGCCAGACACGCCATAGCACAGATATGTTCTTTCATTTTTTTGAGTTGGCTTAGAATCCGCATTTCCACAATGCTCTTGCGAAACGCGGCGTATTTCTCTTTGAAAATGCGTTTTCCAAGGTTATTGACAAAATGATAGTGACATATTTGCTGTGGAGCCTCAGGAAAAACCTCCGTTACTGCTTCACGGATCTGTTTGCTCATATCTCGGACAACAACTATTGGAGTCCCGTATAGCGAATTCAGTGCTTGCAGGAATGCCTTCACGTATTTTTTGTTTTCCGTGGGGATGATTTGAGCATCCATAGTGATTCCTGTCTCCCCTTCTTTCGCCATAAACACAATTTCGTTACCTGCCTCCCCTGTTCCGTCCAGATGAAGCCTTACACCACCTCTTTTTTCAAAAAGGGCTTTCATTTGAGGTACCTGCCTTTTGTGTAGAGCATAAAACCTTAGCAAAAACTCTTCCGACAGGTTAGAAATCTCGCCAGTTGAGATATGAATTCCCCTTGACAAAAGAATGGTTCGGATCTCTTCTCGTTGATAGTCGAAAAACCATCGTAAAATGCCAATTGCAACCATTACTTTGCTGTCAAAGTTGCGACCAGCAGGACATATCCGATTAACGAGCGAAACTAAAGACTCATCGAATGAACCGTGTTCCTTACAGTATCTGAAACGTATGGTAAACCGTATCTCACCTGACAATGTTCTGACTATTCTTTTGTCTGTTCTTTGGACGTAGAGTCTTTTTTTACAGATGGGGCATCTGTCGGGGATTTTTTTGAGTTCTTCAGATAAAATAGGTAGATACAGAACGTTTTTTTTCCAAAATCGAAGTTAATACCAATACGTTCCAGAGAGTCGCGCGTGACCGGGTGCCCCATACCCTCCAGCATATCAAAGACCTCGTTTGGAGTTAAATCGCCTTGCATCAGTCGAACTGCTAAATAAGAGAACTGTACGTCCTCTATAGGGAAATTAGTTGGTGCAGATGGGTTGGTGCCCAAGGATCGGATGTGCCGCTGGATAACTTTTCCACCAACTCGGACAGATTCTACCTCGGCGTAATAAACCTTTATTTCGCCGCTCTTATTACGCCGAATAATTTTTCGTATGTAGCTCATATAGTAGTGTAACGTTACACTACTATATATCACTATCGCTTTTTAGCTGGGAGCCCCAGATTCAATACGTAGAAGTAGAATGAGATGCTGTTGGTAGATTTTAGTAACCTAAAAATCCAACCTCATTTTGACCCCATAG